>JANNPR010000556.1:0-5729 GCA_031400345.1 Planctomycetota bacterium
TCAGGACTTCGCAGGCTTCGTGTGCTCGGTCATTTGTCATAATCGCTTACCAACGGGTTTGATTATACGATTTTGTTGTAGGGCCCACCAATGGGAGCGATTGGTTGACGACGTGTGTGGTGGTGGACATGATTGTTGGGCAAGTTCGCGCAGAACACTTTCGCCACCGAGCTTGCATTGATGGAGTAACGGCTTCTGCACTACTCATTTAAGCAAGGCGAATCCGAAACTCGAAATAGTGCAAAAGCCGTTAACACCCGGGCAAGCCGGGTGGCGTTTGCGTCGCGCAAGCCCAGAGGCAGAAAAAAGACATGGTGGGCCGGGAGTGTGCCACTGGCAGCCGCCGGAGTTGGCTAGGATGTCCAGCAAAGACTATTTCGGCGGCAAGCCAGTGCTGAACAACGTAGGACTAAGGCGTTCGATTTGTTTCGTTTCCACAACTGATATTGAGCTCAGGCGGCTTACGTAGTCCGACCAGTTACAGCACTGGCTTTCCGCCGAATGAGCCGTTTCGAGTAATCCAAGTCGACTACGGCGGATGCCAGTGGCACACTATCACCTACCCACCATTTTGATATTGACCGACTACTACGGCTCACCCGCTGCCGACTGCCGACGGATCTCGCAACCGAGTGACCGAACTCCCGCCTGGTCGCCGATCGCCGATATAGAACTGCAATAACGAAATCAGCTCGTCTCGGCGTCCGTTCCACAGGATTTGTAGCCCTCGTGGCGGTAGAAGCGCTGACTTAACATTTACTGGGAGTAGCACTACGCCACGCGTCCGAATTACAAAGCTTTCGAAACAATTCCATGGCGTGCGACGCTCGCGGCCGAAGAATGATTGCGTTACGCCATTGGCACCGACCACGAATTGCACAGGGATCCAAAGCCGCCATGAGGTTACAGCCAAAACGGAGAAACAAGCAGCACCGGCAGCGGAATTGCCAGTTCTATAACCGGCGAGCAACGCCACGAGGACACAGATCGCAGCAAAACTCCAGGCGGAAATACTGCCGTCTCGCAGCGGCCACTGGCTCAGCACGATGTCGTGCGGAGCAACTTTCAACCGGTTGGCAGATTCGCGTTCAGGATGAGGTGACATCGGCCCTATTGTAAGCGGAATTCGTGATTGCCCAACCCCAGCAGTTTCGGTTTCGTTACACGTCGATTACATTTGTGACATGCAAGCTTCTGTACTCTCCCGATAACTGGATCCCGAAGTGCTCAATCTGGTTGCGACTTCAGCACGCTACAGGCGGACGACGACAACCCGGTGGCAGGAATTTGTCACGCGCGAAGTGAGAACTGCGATCTTCCTCCGCAATGGTTAATCTACGAAAAGCTCGAGGTTGTGATGTATTCGATGTCGAATGCATCGTGGTTTCTGACGCTGAGCGTCATCGCCGCTGAAAGCCCGTTCCAAGCAGGAGTGCGCCCAACTGAGCCGCTTACTCCGGCGGAGCAACAGCGCACGTTTGAGTTGCCGCCCGGTTACGAGATTCAATTGTTCGTCGCTGAACCTGACATTCAAAAGCCAATGAATATGGCGTTTGATGCGATGGGCAGGTTGTGGCTAACGGCGTCAATCGAATACCCATACGCCGCTGAAGATGGCAAGGGAAGGGACCAAATAAAAATACTGGAAGACACCGATGGCGATGGACGAGCGGACAAGATTACAACGTTCGCCGACAATCTAAATATACCTATGGGGATCTACCCCTATCGCGACGGAGTCGTGTGCTACAGCGTCGGCAATATCTGGTTTATGCGTGACACAGATTCCGATGGTAAGGCAGACGTGCGCGAAGTCCTATACGGCCCTTTAGGTAGGCCACGTGATACTCACGGTATGCAAACCGCCTTTCGTCGCGGTCACGATGGTTGGCTGTACATTTGCCATGGCTTTGCCAACGAAACCACGATTCGCGGTAAGGATGGCAGCCAGATCACACTCAACAGCGGAAACACCTATCGCGTGCAGTTGGACGGCTCACGCGTGGAACAATATACATGGGGCCAGGTCAATCCCTTTGGCAGCACTTGGACGCCCCAAGGGGATCTGATAACGGCCGATTGCCACAGCCACCCGCTGACGTTGTTGCTGCGTGGCGGATACTATTCGAGCTTCGGCAAGCCGCATGACGGTCTGGGCTTTGTACCGCCAATTATGGATCATTCGCATGGATCCACAGCCATCTGCGGAGCAGCTTATCTAGATGGTCCGCACTTTGGCGGCGAGTTAGCAGGACAACTGCTCGTTGGCAACGTGATGACAAGCCGAGTTAACCGCGACTTGCTGGAATACCACGGCTCGACCGTCGCGGCCAGAGAAGCTGCGGATTTCTTGTGGTCTACGGATCCTTGGTTCCGGCCGGTCGATTTGCAGATCGCCCCCGACGGCGCGCTTTTTATCTCGGATTTCTATAACCGCATCATCGGACACTATGAGGTACCTCTGGAGCATCCCGCACGGGATCGGCATCGCGGCCGGATTTGGCGAGTATCCCGTAAGAATGCACCTAAACGGTCCATACCCGATCTGGCACTTTCGAACGCAGCTCAACTGATTGAATACCTGGCGGACCCTTGTCCCACGATGCGAATGTTGGCGACCGATCAACTGAGCGATCGGATCGGCACATCAGCCGTTCAACCTTTGCGAGCCGCAATGCGCGGCGCCGTTAATGTAAACATCGCAATTCATGGACACTGGATACTTCATCGTCTGAATCAGCTGACCAATGATGATTTCCAGACGGTAGCTAACCATCCGAACAGCTTGGTGCGCACCCACGGTCAGCGAATGCTTTCGGAAAACTCCAATTGGAATTCAGAGCGTAGGCAGTTAGCGCTGGCAGGCTTGCAAGATAAAGACCCGTTTGTTCAGCGAGCCGCCGCGGACGCACTAGGACAGCATCCGGCGCCAGAACAAGTTTCGACGCTACTGGAAACATTGAGCGCGGTCTCGAGTGACGATATCCTTTTAAAGCACGGCGTTCGGATGGCGGTGCGGGATCAACTGCGACTCCCCGGTGTACTGGATGCGCTTCGGACCGCTTCGATCACCGCGGATCAACGTCAGTTGCTGGCAGATGCAGCGCTTTCGATCCAGTCGGAAGGCGCGGCTGCCTTTGTGATCGACTATGTATCCCGCGGTAGCACCCCTAATTCCGGTCCACGACCTTACTTTGCGCACGCGGCGGCCAATCTTCCCGCCAACCAAGTTGGCCAGATGTGCACCATGATCCAAGAACGTTTTCGCGATGACTTGGATTTGCAACTCGAGCTACTCACCGCAATTCAACAGAGCGTATCTCGGCGCGGTAAGGGAGAGCCTTCCGAGATGAAAATCTGGGCCGGCCTGCTGGCACGGCAACTGTTAACATCGGTCCGCGAGTCGGCCGGCATGTGGCACAACGAGGGAGTTGACAATCCCTGGGGCTTGGAACGGCGTAATACGGCTGATGGACAACGCGATGTCGTGTTTCTTAGCAGTCTCCCGGGCGGTGAACAAAAGACGGCCGTGTTACGTTCTCGCCCTTTTGAAATTCCGGCTCAATTGACGTTTTATCTCTGCGGCCACGCCGGTCTTCCTGGCCAGCCTGCCAGCGAGGCAAACTTCGTTCAATTACGGATGGTCGACGGAGCCGTCGTCGCAAAGGCCTTGCCACCGCGCAACGACACGGCGAAGCAAATCGTTTGGGACCTCAAAGATCATGTCGGCAAATTGGGTGTGCTGGAGGTTGTCGACGGATTGAATCTGGGCGGGTATGCGTGGCTGGCGGTGTCGAGATTCGAACCGGGCGTTGTATCCGTATTACAGTTCAGTCCTAGCCAAATTGCCGGTCGGCAGAGTGCTGCCGCATGGATTGCTGGGACGTTCCTAATCGCCGACTTGCGCAATGAACTCCGTGAAATGCTGCTGGCTTCAACCAGCGATTGGCGTGCACGGTCAGCTGCTGCTCGTGCCTGGACCGCTTTGTCGCCGTCTGCGGTATCTGCGACGCTGGCCGAGCTGATCGCCGAAAACAGTGTTTCGGCTGAGCTACGCGATCACGCGTGCCGGGTGATCGCGGACGAACCATTCGACCGCCAAAAAGAGTCGCTTAAGCTGGCAATGAAAACGGCATCCACGAAAGTGCAACGAGTGTTAGCGCAAAAACTCTGCGACTCGGCTGCCGGCGCCAGCTTGTTTCTCGAGTTCGTCGAGCACGGCTCGGCATCGGCGAGCCTACTGCAAGAAGAGGCGTTTCGCCAAAAGTTGTTAGCCACAAAACTCGAGGGAGCAGCATCGCGAATGGATAAATTGACGGCCGCTTTACCGCCGCTTAACACCCAGATCCAGGCCACAATCGACGCGCGTCGTAAGGCCTTTGCGGCCGCGTCTCCTGTCATCGAAACCGGACGCGAGCTGTTCGTCAAGCACTGCGCGAACTGTCATCAAGTGCAGGGTAAAGGCTCTCTGATCGGCCCGCAGCTCGACGGAATTGGTATCCGGGGCATCGAGCGGATCTTGGAGGACGTATTGGATCCCGCACGCAACGTTGATATCGCCTTCCAAACATCGGTCATCGCACTCAACAATGGGCGAGTCGTCAATGGACTGGTGCGTCGCGAAGAAGGAAACGCACTGATCCTGGCAAACTATGAGGGAAAAGAAATAGCCGTATTGAAAACCGATATCGACGAGCATTCAAAATCGCCGGCATCCATTATGCCGGCAAACGTTGGCGAGCTTATCTCGCCTGGAGAGTTCTCGGACTTACTGGGGTACCTCGGGTCGCTGAAGCAAGCCGAAAAGAAAGAGTAGTAGTCCGACTGTCTCAAGAATGTGGCTCAGCCGCCCTGGGAGATGGTGGGCCGCGGAGTGTGCCACTGGCAGCCGCCGGAGTTGGCTACGATGTTCAGCAAAGTCTATTTCGGCGGCAAGCCAGTGCTGAACGACGTAGGACTAAGGAGTTCGAATTGTCCCGGTTCCACAACTGATATTGAGCTCAGGCGGCTTACGTTGTCCGGCCGTTCCCAGCACTGGCTTGCCGCCGAATGAGCCGTTTCGTGTAATCCAAGCCAACTCCGGCGGCTGCCAGATGGCACACCTGTCACTTACTCACCATTTTGATATTCAACACTGTCGACGTAATACAACGAACAACCGCCTCAAGACGCGCCAATCTCGTTGTTCCGTTCGCTGCGGTGTGCATGCCGTTCAATCGCAGCTCCTACAAAGCCAGCAAATAGTGGATGAGCAGCTGTTGGCTTGGACTTGAATTCCGGGTGAAATTGAACCGCCACAAACCAAGGATGTTCCGTGAGCTCCATAATCTCAACCAGTAAGCCGTCTGGGCTGAGACCGGCGAATAACATTCCGTGTGCCGAAAATTGATGGCGATACACGTTATTGAATTCGTAGCGATGTCGGTGGCGTTCGGTGATGGATTGGCGTCCGTACGCTTCGGCAGAACGACTACCCGTCTCTAACTGTGCCGGCTGAGCTCCCAACCGCATCGATGCACCTTTACGAGTTACTACTCGCTGCTCTTCCAACAGGCAAATGACCGGATGCAGCGTGTCCTTGTTGAACTCGGACGAATGTGCGCCTGGCAATTGCACGACGTTGCGCGCAAATGAAAGGATAAGCGCACGTACGCCGGGAAGGAAACGCAAGTTCGAAACACTCATCGCTGATTCAATCATAATTTTGCGACGACAAAAGCGATGCCCGG
>JANNPR010000582.1:0-2435 GCA_031400345.1 Planctomycetota bacterium
CCACGCGTCAAGGTCACGTCGACCCGAGCGTCCCCCATCTTGAACGTGCCTTTCGGGCACCGGCAAAGCTTCATCTTCAGTCCATTATCGGATCGCTCTTCACCCGCCTGCTCGCCGTCCACATTTCCCTTGCTCGCCACCCTGCCCCATCCATTAACATAGACGCGCAATCGTCCACGATACATTGGGGGCCACGGTTCAATGACTGTCCACTCGATCTCCTCCACTGTCCATTGAGCCTGGGATCGGCCAGCAGGCGGGGGTACCCACACATAAATGACGACCCCGACACGTGCTTTGGAAAAAAGTGCATCCCGAGAAGCAATCAGGTGAGGAGCATTAATATTCCAAGCCGGATAGTGGTAGCCGCGGCCTACCAAGCTCTGAAAGGAGCCGCACTCTGCAGGGATTGTTCCGTCACTGGGTTGTCGCAGGTAAGCTTCCACAGCCGTTTGGGCTTCATTGACCCACCGGGTCTCATGTCGAGTTTCGAAATAGCGTTTCAACAACCAGCCGCCCGGAATTCCCGCGATCAGCAGCAGGCTTATGAGGGTCCATCGTAATTGACGCCTTTCACGCACGCACGCACACTCTTTTGCCAAGTGTAACGCTGCTTGGCGTTGCGGGACCGCGTCGCCGAACTTGTCGGTGTCGCGTTGAGCGCCTTGTTGGGCGTTTGCTGTAACGCCCAAGGATCGCGTTCCTAGGACAAGCAGTACGGCTGTTGCGAGCCACAACACACATCCGGGATACGGAACGAAGTGTTCACTTCCGGTAGCCAAGAATACGACCGACCCGAAGGCTGCTACCGCCGCCGTGACGGCACTCCACTTCGCGAGCATGCCTCGACCATTCCATGCTGCAGTCAAAGTCGCCAGAAATCCAAGGTTGGCAATAATGCCCAGCGCGGCGGCCGGCTGCTGGCCGCGTTCTAGTCCAAAATGCAGCACGGCAAAGAATTCTAACGCCGTCGCCGTAAATCCGAACATCATGTCCCCGGCCAATCGAAACGCTGGAAGAGCGTTCGCCGCGACGAGACAGTAAAACGCACCGAGTATCAGTCGTCTTTGTAAAATCATGCCTCACGCGACCCGGAATGAGATGATTGCCTGTTTGTGAGATTCTGTGACACTGCGGTTAGCAGTCAAAATGGCGGCTGAAGTTGTCGCGGAACTCAGGGTCAGGGTAGGTGAATTGGTACTCGTCGGTGGCGGCGTCGAACACTATCGGGTTGCATGGGTCGTCCGCAGCCCGTTGCAGTTAGCCGCATGTGCAAGACACTTCGGTAACCGAGGCGTGTGTTGGACAATCAACCATCGATACAGCCATTCCTTTCGTTCGCCCGAACACGACCGACGAACCTGAATTCGGAGTGCTCGCGGCACTCGTATTCGCCTGCAACGAGACTCGTCGTCGCCTGCGGAATGCTTTCGCTTCGGCAACTTTTCGAATCGTCGCATTCTAGGGCGCACTGTGTCCGGCGGGCAAGCTGACTGTTCCGCAAATGGTTCGTTTAACGGCGTATCTCCAAACAGGTATTACGCGAGGACGGACAACAGTAGTTGCTCGTCTTGAATTGCCATCTCGTCATTCAAAGAGCCGAGAAGTCGTCGCACTAGCTGGTTCTTGGGTCCGGCCACAAGGGAGTCGCTCGGAATCCATCGGATCGCGCACTCGAAAAGGTAAGAATTTGCTACTTGGCGATTCAACCCAACGCGCACAAGAGGGCATGTCCTGAGCGAGCTAACGGGCCGTGCTGCGTCGGTCCGACACTCCGAGGTAGATGTGACCGAAGCGCCGTTAGGTCGTTTGGAAGCCAAGGACGAAGTTCAATTTGAAATGAGCCGCCTTGTTGCGGCACGTCTTCCGAGCCCGACAGTCCGGGCCTCTTCGCCACGGAGTGGCGTTCGTTGGTAGCCAGGGGCGGAAAGCCCCTGGAATTGTC
The DNA here is from genome assembly GCA_031400345.1 of Planctomycetota bacterium. Taxonomy (GTDB): domain Bacteria; phylum Planctomycetota; class Planctomycetia; order Pirellulales; family Pirellulaceae; genus JANNPR01. The sequence goes on from JANNPR010000582.1 coordinate 1,946, forward strand.
GCGCTGTTAACCCACCCACGGAGGGGCGACCGACGGGCGATGTGGAAATTAAGAAAACGGGGCGATGGTTACGGTCGCCACTCCGTGGCTAATGGTGGCAAGTTAATTGCTTGTCAGTTAGCCACAACAAACAGTTTGGACTTTCTTGGAATTCTTTCCAGATTTCTTGATGGCAAAGACGGTTGAGCGGTGCTTTATCAATAGGAAAATCAAGCAACGTGCTTGTACCCGCCGCCTCCCCTGAGCCGGAAGTCAATTGCCATGCCGTCGTCTTATACCTGCCTGCGTTATCATTTAATTTGGAGCACAAAGTTTCGCCAGTCAACAATCATGGAGGAGTTTCGGGAACGACTCGTCGAATACATGGGTGGCATTCTGCGCGGTCACAGGGGCCGACTACTGGCGGCCGGAGGTATGCCTGACCATGTGCATTTGTTAACGGATATTAACAAACAACAGGCCGTCGCCGACGCCGTGCGCGACATCAAAG
>JANNPR010001267.1:0-2266 GCA_031400345.1 Planctomycetota bacterium
ATGAAATGTTCAAATTGCAAAATGATAAGTGAAAAGTGAAAATTGAAAAGTGAAAAAATGCGAAATGACCCGCGACCAGTGACCAGGGACCAGTGACCAGTGACCAGATAAAAAATGGTGCTGGGTCGGCACGTCCTTAAAGTCATTCTTCATTTTGCACTTTTCATTTTTCATTTTTCACTTTGCATTCCGTATTTCCTGTATTGGCGTAGCGCTTCTGCCCCGCGGTTTGACCTTGACAACTTGAACCCGATCCTGCTGTACAGCCATAGCAATGTTGCCCCACCACAATGGGCCGATCCCTTAACTTCGCTGGATCGAAATCTCGAATATGCTTGGGGTAGGCCGAGCCCAATTCCATATCCAGCATTTGATTGAAATCACAGTCGTACAAGCGTCCGTCCCAACCCACGGACAATGTCGTTCTGCACATTAAGGCATTTGTCGTGGCAGGGTTAAAGGACGCGATCAGCAATTTCATGTAGGGCTCATACTGGCCACTTTCGGTCAGATCGGCCAGAAAACGGCTGATCGGCATGTTCGTGATCGTGAATAAGCGATTGAAAGAGATGCCGTAACGTTGCAACAATTCGCGACGATACCCAGCTTCCAAATTTGCCTGCGGCGGCGGCAGCTTCGGACCAAGCGGGTTATATACTAGCGTCAATACCAGATCGCTGTCCTGACAACCGTAACCAAGCTGGTTCAGTCGCCGAAGCGCCTCGATCGATTTGGCAAACACGCCTTCGCCTCGTTGGAAGTCGGTGTTCTCTGGCAGATAGCAAGGCAAGGAGGCAACAATCTCCACTCCGTGTTCGGCAAGGAATTCGGGAAGATCTTCATATCCAGGTGCCATAAGAATTGTCAAATTGCATCGGTCGATGATTCGGCAGCCTAAAGATCTGGCGCGGGCAACGAACGACCGAAATTGAGGATTCATCTCCGGAGCGCCACCAGTAAGATCCAGAGTCGGAATTTCGGCGAGTTTGAGTGCAGCCAAACAAGCCTCAATCGTGGACTCATCCATGATCTCGCGTCGATCGGGTCCCGCATCGACGTGACAATGTCGGCACGTCTGATTACAGAGCTTACCCAAATTGACCTGCAGCACCTCGATGGCTGAAGACCTTAATGGTGGCAGCTGCTGTGCAGCCAGGGTGGCGGAAAATAGTGCGAAGCGATCTGCCGGCTGCAATACCTGCAGCTGTGCACTTGAACTTGCTAACGGATGCTGCTGACGACGAAGAGACAGTCGCGGTGCCACAGAACAATTCTCCGCGAAAGGGAATTATTTAAAGGTCATCCGCAGTGATCGTTTCTTCACGCTCTGAACGCAACTGGTGCGATCGGTTTCCGTACCAGCGGTCGGCACCGGACGGTTGCCGATTCCCTTCCTCCCTGATGTTCCGGACGAGGTCTGCGAATGCAGCATAGTAACTCGGAAATACAATCTTGCGATAGGCTGCATCCGCTGGCAACTGCTGCATTAGTCGGCGATGGGCAATGCCTAAGTTATGGTAAGGCAATGCTGGAAAAAGATGATGAAGCCCATGAAAGCGAAGCCCCACGGGACAAAGCAATTCGGTAAAAATCGGATCACCCGTGATATCGACGGAATCCAATAGCTGATCCACGTGGCTCATTTTCTGTCCATCGCTGCGGTAACGATGTGCCCCCAATGTTCTCACGTAGTTGAGCGTCAAAATGCTGACAGCAACGAAGTAAATCTTGACCACGTGCATGAAACCGAGCGACTGCAAGGATGCCAACGGGATAATGGCTCCCAAGAATGGACTCGTAATCAGCCCCCAAGCGCGAAGGCTGCAGGCAATGTCCATAAATGCCCAAACCTTGCGGGGTGCACTGGCCGGAATGTTTCTACGATATCGGAAGTTGATGACGAACGAGGACGCATACTCCAACGTCCACTGTCGCAATTTTGGATGCAAGAACGAAATGGGGGTGAGCACAGCGAACCGCAACAACACAGCGATTGGCTGCACAAAAACTTGCGACATGAAATACCACAAGTTCTTCAACGGCCCGTTTCCGAGCGGCAGGTATTCACCATCGAGCCCCGTGCCGTAGTGATTTGTATTGTGATGTGACAAGTGTGACTCGTAGAAAAACGAGGGCATCAACATCGGAATACCAGCGAGCAAGTTCCACGCAATTCGGAACGGAATCATTTCGCCGCGACGAAAATGGACAAGCTCGTGCATGAAGTTGGCAATTCGATAAAGTCCAAGGCAGCCCACGACAAAGC
>JANNPR010000664.1:0-2400 GCA_031400345.1 Planctomycetota bacterium
TTCCGGACGATCGCCAGATCCTTGACCTTGCCCCCCCTTGCCATCTCCCTGTCGCATTCTTTTTCCGGCGCGGTCACCGAACTGATCTTTCTGGCATGCTTCACAACCCGCCCCATCGCACTCCTCGCAGTTCATTGAATCTTTTGCATCAGCAATTTGGTCGAGTACGCTATCGATGGATTCCATTTCCTGAAGGTCGGCTTTCATCTGTTTCATTTCCGACGATAGCTTCGAAAGCTGTTCACTGGCGGATTGTGGATCACCTTCCTTCATCGAGTCCGAAGCTTTGCCCAGTTTTTCCGCCAACTTGCTTAGACGTTCCATTTGTGAGTCGCGTTGATTGAGTTGATCTAGTTGCCGCTGCATTTTTCCGGCCGCCGTTAAATCACCTTCTTTCCGCTTTTGTTCGATCTGCCTTTGGAGGTCTTGCTTCGTCTGTTCGTGATCTGCAGCCATTTGCTCGAGCTTCTGCTTCATTGCCTCCAGTTGTTTGGCCAATTGCTTTTTCTCTTCCTCGCTGAGCTCGCCCTTCTGGATTTTGTCTTTTAGTGATTCAAGCTGATCGACCGCTTTGCCATAATCGCCTTGCTTCATCGCGTTCAGCATCTTGTCCGCCGGTCCCTGCTGCATGTCCTTGAGTTGCTTCAACTGATCCTTCATCTGTTGAGCGTTGCCGAGTTCATTTCGGCGCTTCTGTAAGTCTTCGGCTAGGTTGTTCAGTTTGACCAACGCGTTCTTTCGATCGAGGCCCTGATTATCTTTCAAGTGATCCAAACCTTCGGTCATCTTTTTAAAGATGTTCTCGGCTTCCTTCAGCCCTTTCTCTTCGGCCAATTCCCGTTGTTGTTCAATGCGTTTCTTTAGTTCATCGGTGGACTTCTGAACTTGCTTTTTCACCTGGTCGTTTGTGCTGTTCGCCGCCGTGGCCTTTTTTTGTTGAGCCATGGGTACCAGCAATGCGAGCAGAAAAACGGCCGTGGCAGGTACAAGTACCCAGAGACCTTGCACGCCCAGCGAAACATGAAACTTGTCGCGTATATCGATGCGTGACACCCGACGCGCTGCATCGTCCATGAGTGCTTGTCCGATCTCACTTTCGATCTCACTCGGTCGCAAAGCGAGCAAACTGGATACCCTTTCCTTGAGACCGAAGCGACGATCGATCTCAATCGCGGCGTCGAGCGATGCCTTGCGGACTAGGTATGTCCAAATGGCTGCGAGAACCAAACCCGCCCCACACGCTCCGGCAATCCAACTCGTATCCCAGGTGGTGGAATCGATCGCCAAAGGCCAGTAGCGAGGGATCGCCAAGCCCACAACTGCCACGAGTAACGTGGCAAATAGTGACCATGTAACGATTCCTAGAAACTGCTGAAGGACCAGTCGACGCCGGGCTTTTGCGACTTGTTTTCGGATCTCGTCCATCTGTTAGGGCTCCCCGTTATGGACCCACATGGTAAGCTGAAGTGTGCCCCGATTATATCGAATTCTAGAGTTAAGAAACCTGCAGCTTTGCGGAAAAGCCAATATTGTCCTAACGGTCGTGCTTCTAAGGTCTCGCCGTCACCTCATCGTGTTATGACTGAAATCCTGCCCAACCCCGCTGAAAATCCTACTGCAGACGTGGTGATTTTCGATGGAAAGTGCCAGTTCTGCCGAGGTCAAATAGCGCGATTACGCCGATTGGACCGGGGTAAAAGGCTGACGTATTTATCACTACACGACCCCGAAACGGTCCGACGGTACCCGGATCTATCACACGATCAGCTAATGGAAGAAATGTTCGTGGTTGACCAAGCTGGCCGACGTTATGGAGGTGCTCGCGCTCTTCGATATTTGTCCCGCCGCTTGCCCAGGATGTGGTGGGCCGCGCCGGCACTGCACGTTCCTTTTAGCTATCCACTTTGGAGTTGGCTGTATAAACAAGTGGCCCAGCGGCGTTATAAGCTCGCTGGAAAGACCGATTGCGAGACAGACGCGTGCAAGGTGCACCTGCGTTCGTAGGCCCATGACCTCATATTTATGACCAATGAGGTCGCTCTCTCACCCTATCCGCGAATTTGATCCAGCCGACCCTTGCTGTCGCCGAAGCGATTCGACTTTACGCCAACCACGTCGAGCATGCTGACGTAAAGATTGGTCAGCGGAGTTTCTTGCGGGAATCGTAAATGACGATCTGGCTGAATTGCTCCACCAGCTCGTCCGAACAGTGCGATCGGCAAATCATCGTGATTGTGCCGGTTCCCGTCGCCGATTCCGCTACCGTAGACAATCATGCAGTTATCCAACAACGTACCGCCCTCTTCCGGAATTTTGCTCAGGCGTTCCAAAAGGTGGCCAAATAGCGACACATGGAATTGATTGATCTTGCTAATCTTAGATTGCTTGGTTTGATCATCC
>JANNPR010000697.1:0-2714 GCA_031400345.1 Planctomycetota bacterium
CGTCCCGTTGATTCCCGTGCTTGATGGCGTTCATCAGAGCTTCCTCAGTCGCCAGATGAACGCCGAACGTGTCCTCCTCCGGCCAACCATTTTCAGTCAGGTTGTGAAGGAGTTCTTCCAAGAACTGCCTCGCCAACTGCGTATCACTAGGAAACTTGTGATCGAATACGAAAGTCCAACGTCCGTCGGTCATAGGTAAGTGTGTCGATTCGACATCGATCCTAACGTGATCTCGATTCCTGGGCAAATCTGGAGATTACAATCTTCTAGGTCGACCGGCTTCTAGGTAGACCGGTTATCTGCGCCGACCGCACTTGTCCGATGCAAACAACTCAGCAGGTGCCGACCCTCATTGGGTGCATCTTTGTAGCATATCTAACAACAATTGCCATTCACAGTCCCGACGCTTCACCGGCCCGTCGTGTGGGACTAAGTTAGTTTAACGACTTGCCAAATCAGAACGTGGCAATCGCCTCCGAATCTGTATCTAGAATCTCAAAGATCGTGCTCAATCTTGTAATATCAAAAATCTCTCGCAATTCGCGACGCAAATTGCAAAGTTTTAGGCGACCGCCTTGTTTTTTGACGCGTTTCTCTAAAACGATAAGCTTGTTAAGAGCCGCGCTGGACATGAAGGTCACGTCAGCGAAGTTTAACAGCAATCGTTTTCGATTATCGACATCGACCAGGGCGACCAATTCGTCCCCCCATTCTTCGATGGCAATCGCGTCGAGGATTTTGCGATCGACAAACCGCACAATTGTGACGTCGCCGACTTCAGAGACGCTGAGTCGCCGATGTTCGGACATGAAGATGGTCTTTCTGCTGGCACTTGAGAAAATGGCGGACAACCCCCGCTTGCCTCTCTTGCCCGGACGAAACGCTAAACATCTTATTTGGACTTCCAGCGCTGTCAACCGGATGAGTCTTTTGACGGGCGTGCTTTCAGGGCCGCTCGTGATATTAGCAGAAAATTTGCTCCGCGGTATTCGGTGATAATTCCGCTTACAGACCACTCGCGGCGCCCGCGTGTTTCCTGAAGTACTTTCGCAACCCGCTCCAGCGCTAAGTTCTCCAAAACATTTACCGTACCCCCCTCCTGCGGATGAAACACAATGCCGTCGCCGGTGCCTCGAAATTCTCCAGTTTGATTAGTAATCCGCTCTCCTTCACGGAGTAACAGCTTATTCTTCGGAACACGTGGGCGTGTCGGTTCCTTCCAAGCACCTTGTTCTACTGACTCCTCTGGTACAGGCTTGGTGGCTTGATCGTGCACGGTCGAATCGGACCCACTAGCCAGCGTCCAAAGCAATGCCTGAATTAGAAACATTCCTAGTAATGCAGCAAAAGAGGGCGATACGCGGAAAGGGAAGTTTCGGCGAATGGACTGAAATAAATACATTTCACGACCCATCGGTAGGGGTTTGCCCGAACGAAAGTGCCACCGACAAATATACGTCGTGAGTTTTAGAAGCATCAGAAACTAAGTTGTCTTTTTGCCTCGTGCAGCGTGGCAAAAAAGCACCAATGTAGTTTTTTTGAAACTTCCATGGTTGTGAGACTTCTTTGCGTCAAACTGAAGCCTCTGAACAGTTTGCAGCGACGCTCGAAATAGTTTTTGCCCTCTGGTTTACGAGTTGCCCTGATACTCGATCTCCGCTTTTGATTTCGATTCTCCGGTGTCGAGGGCAATCCCATGACAGTTCATGGTGTTACGGTATCAGCAATACTGATTTGCATGTTTGAATTTGCCTATTCGGGGAGCTGCGCCGCCATCGAACCATGCTCGCTTATCACCGCTGAGGTCACCAGCGGGCGACGATTTTCAGGAACCATTGGCGAGCAAAGCAATCAGCAAACGCTTTGGCTAGAAGTTCGCGTAGGATCAGCCGTAATGCTGCGGCCCATCGATTGGTCCGCTGTGGTCAGCTTAAAGTCCGCTGGCAAAGAGCTGGATATTGTTGTCCTTCGCCGAGCGTTGGCCGCGCGAACTCCGACGGATGAACCGGAACCGCGTCGTCGCATCAACCTTCAATCCATGACGAACTATGCTGCTCCGGCACAGATCGAACCGCCGGAATATAGTTATGAGCCCGTCAGAAGCGTGGACTTCTCCGCAAATGGGGCTAACTGGGATTCGGATGTCGCGACGGACGGATTGATCATAACTGTCATGCCGCAAGACTTTCAGGGTGGTGTTGTACCTGTGGACGGCACCGTTCACATCCACCTATTTGCAACGCGTTCGAGAAGCCAACGTCGATACGGGATCGGTACTACCGAGGAACTCGTGGAAATTGGCAACTGGACGAAGCGGGTTTATAGCGACGACTTTGTTCCCGGCGGAGTTTTGTTGCGTCTCCCATTCCAGAATCGTCATCCTGACGTGAATTATGACCTTGGACGCTGGGGGTTGGTGCACCTCCGCCTGGTAGTCTCGGGATCGGGAGTTTTCGAGCAATCACAAGACGGGATTTCATTACGTCCCTATTCGCCGCATCGTGATTTGCTGCAGACGCTGAGCGGCAGACGCTTCCTATCCGAGGAACGCGAATAGTACTTCGAGACGTTCTAGTGTCAATCCTGCCGGCGCCTTAGACTAATCGCTGCGAAGCCGTTGGGAGGTTGGTCGGAGCGACCGAGCACCAAGCGGCTGGATGCCAGCGGAATTGCCGAATTATGTTGCGATTTTTCTTCAAAACCGATCATCAAAT
>JANNPR010000704.1:0-1657 GCA_031400345.1 Planctomycetota bacterium
TCTTCACTAATGGAAATCACAGAACAAACGGGTCGATCATTTTTCGTTCATTTCCAGCGACAAACACGCGTTTTTTGAAAATCAAAATGATGAAGTATGTGGGACGTACATTTGTTGTTGAAGGAAGATGACAATACTAACGGACCACTCGTCGGGACGAATCGTCACGTATCCCCATCATTTCGATTAGCGAAGATTAGTGTTCCCGATCTTCTTTCCCGCTTGGGGGATTCCGCTCGGCAAGGAACTTAGGACAGTCGAACTACTCCGATATTCAGGTACCGCCACAATGAACCGTGTTTCGGACGGATCGGACCGATACGCAACCCCGTCTGCGGCAACGCGGCCACGCCCTTCGGCGCTCGTTCCTCGCGTCTCAGGGACGTGCCACCCAGACAGGCCTTTCCGCCAGGTCACTCGCCCTTCGGCGCTCGTTTCTCGCGTCTCAGCGACGTGCCACCCCGAACCCCGAACCCTTCACTCCCGCGCGCCTAAATGCTAGTTTGATGGCCTTCCTTCCAGCTCCTGTCTTTGATTTGAGGTCTCGCTATGTCGCCGAAAAGTGTTGTACTGTTGCTAATCTTGTTAACGGCAAGCTCCTTGCGCGGCGCGGATTGGCCAGCTTGGCGTGGAGCGGACGGACTCGGCGTTTCCAGCGAAAAGGATTTACCCATCCAGTGGAGTAACTCGGAAAACGTGCGTTGGCGGGTGGAATTGCCCGAGCCAGGGAACTCGACCCCTATTGTCTGTCAGGGTCGAGTATTTGTTACGCAAGCGGTCGGTCCGCGCCGTACGTTGATGTGCTTTGATCGTGCCGATGGCAAGCTTCTCTGGCAGCAAGGTGTCGCGACGAAAGAGAAAGAGCCTACGCATGGAACAAACCCATACTGCTCCGCATCACCGGTCACCGATGGCAAACGCATCATCGTGTCGCACGCCTCAGACGGACTCTACTGTTACGATTTTAGCGGCAAAGAACTTTGGCAACGAACCGACCTGGGCCGGCAGATTCACATTTGGGGCGGCGGTGTCTCGCCAGTCATTTACGGTGACCTATGCTTCCTTAATTTTGGCCCCGGTGAGACCACCTATCTAATTGCCGTCGATAAGGAATCGGGGTCGACCGTTTGGAAGAAGGACGAAGACACCGGGTACGGCGAGGCTCCGAAAGCAAATGTTGACGCTGGCAAGACAACCGATGGAAAGCCCGCCAGATCCACCTACATCGGTTCTTGGACCACACCCACGTTGATGAAGGTCGAGGGGCAGGATCAACTTCTGATGAGTTGGCCGAGACGTCTTGCCGCCTACGATCCGCGGTCCGGCGAGGAAATATGGACCTGCTCGGGACTCAATCCACTCGTGTACACCTCGCCGATTTTCTCCAACGATATAGTCGTTGCCATGGGTGGTTTTAATGGGATGAGTCTTGCCGTACGCGCCGGCGGCAGTGGTGATATCACCGAGTCGCGTCGCATCTGGCACAACCCAAAGACTCAACAACGCATCGGCTCGGGCGTGATCAAGGACGACCACATCTACATTCACAATGATCCGGGGATCGCCGAGTGCTTCGAATTGCAGACTGGGAAACTCATTTGGCAAGAACGCCTCAAAGGCGAAGGGGCAACGGGAGTGAATTGGTCCTCGGTGATGC
>JANNPR010000742.1:0-3158 GCA_031400345.1 Planctomycetota bacterium
ATTGAGCGGACTGGGATGTACGGGAAGTGGCCCATCCGACACGGCAGCGCCCAAAAGGAATTCCAACACTCTTCGTCGGCCGATCCAGATTGTCACCACGGTCGGCATGGTGTCAGACATTGTGCGTCAAATTGCCGGAGACAAAGCAGATGTAAACGGTTTGCTCGGAGAGGGAGTGGACCCGCATCTGTACAAGCCAACTCGAAACGACGTAAAACAACTAATCGACGCCGACGTTGTTTTTTACTCTGGACTATTGCTGGAAGGGCGGATGGAAGACGTCTTTCAAAAAGTTTCGCAATCGGGAAAGCCGACGTTCGCTGTTACTAAGGGAATTGACTTTTCGTATTTGCGGCATCCACCAGAATTTTCTGGGCACCCCGACCCTCACGTATGGATGGACGTTTCGGCATGGAGTTCGGCAGCCCAATACGTGGCCGACCAGCTTGCTGCGATCGACGCCGAATTTGCCGATTACTACCGCAGCAATGCCGAGTCCTATCGAGCCGAACTGGAGCGACTGGACGCATACATTCGAGAGAGTGTGGCTACGATCCCCGAGATGCAACGGGTGCTCATCACGGCACACGACGCGTTTGGTTATTTCGGACGCGCCTATGCGATCGACGTCCGTGCCCCGCAAGGTATCTCGACAGAATCCGAAGCCAGCGTCGAAGACATCAATGGTTTAGTGGATTTTATTGTGGAGCGGAGGATTGCCGCGCTGTTTGTGGAATCGAGCGTCAACCCCAAGAGTATTCAAGCGGTGATTGAAGGGGCTACGTCCCGCGGTCACAAAGTGACGATCGGCGGTCAGTTATTTTCCGACGCGATGGGACAGGGAGGTAGCTACGAAGGCACTTATATCGGAATGATGGATCATAACGCCACGACCATCGTGCGGGCTTTAGGTGGAAAGGCACCTGGTCGAGGTTTCCATGGAAAATTGGCGATTCCATGACTCCACACGTCCAATCGGCAACGGGAGCGGAACACCCCGTATCCTGCCCGCTCTCGATTCATGACATGACGGTGGCATATCATCGCAAGCCGGTCCTGTGGGATGTCGACTATGACGCTCCGCCAGGAAAACTTATTGCCATTGTGGGTCCTAATGGATCAGGCAAAACGACACTCATTAAGGCAGCGCTGGGTTTGGTGCCGATGGCATCTGGCACCGTACGCTTTTTTGGTGAACCGTTTGGAGAGCAGCGTGGTCGAGTAGGTTACGTGCCTCAGCGCGAAAGCGTCGACTGGGATTTTCCAGTAAGTGCGCTCGACGTGGTGGCAATGGGCCTTTATCGGAAAGTGGGCTGGTTCTGGCCGGTGACAAGAAAATTTCGCAAGCTTGCCTTGGGCAGTCTCGAGCGAGTAGGCATGGCGGATTTTGCGACGCGGCAGATCAGCCAGCTTTCGGGGGGACAGCAGCAGCGGGTTTTCTTGGCTCGCGCTTTAGCTCAAAACGCGGACCTGTATTTAATGGACGAACCTTTCGTGGGCGTGGATGCCTCCACCGAGAAAGCAATTGTGGCCGTACTGCATGAACTGCGGACCGCCGGCAAGACGGCGTTGGTGGTGCATCACGACTTGGAGACGGTGACCGAGTACTTTGACGAAGTGCTTTTGCTGAATATGCGAATCGTCGCAGCCGGCCCAACACATGAGGTGTTTCATCCAGAAAATCTTCGCAAGACATATGGCGGCAAATTGTCGCTTCTGGATCAAGTCGGACAGAAGATGAAATTGTTGAAGGGCGCGGAATGAACACGCTGCCGTTTCAATTGGTTCTATGCGTGCTGGCGAGTTGTGCATGGCTCGCGCCGCCTGTGTGGCTCGGATCCGGAGACGGTCCTTCCTCGGACATCATGCCGCCGAGTGTCGCGGTTTTTCGAAGCTGCCTGGCATGGGTCGACATTCGCTGGCCGTCGTCAGATCATTGGATCCGAGTGTTAACGCTGCGCGATCATAATACTCGGGTCGTGGCCCTGGGGACAACCTTGCTGGGCATGATAGCGGGCATTGTTGGCGTGTTTGCGTTGCTGCGCAAACGGGCATTGGTAGGCGATGTTGTCGGGCACGCATCGTTGCCGGGTATTGGCATTGCGTTCATTGTAATGGAGATCTTCTGGCCAGGTCGCAGCCGTTCCATGATCGGGTTATTGGTAGGTGCGACATTGGCCGGCTTGGCGGGAGTGTTGTGCACTACGGCGATCCGCCGATTTACGCGCATCAAAGAAGATGCGGCGCTTTCGATAGTATTGAGCGTTTTTTTTGGGCTGGGAATGGTGCTGTTCACTGTGATTCAAAGCATTCCTACGGGCAATTCTGCGGGGCTGAACAAATTCATCTTCGGTTCCGCCGCTTCGATGCTAGCGGCGGATGCGCGATTCATCGCGGTCGCGGCCGTGATAACCACCTTCGTCTGCGTCCTGTTGTTTAAGGAACTGGCGTTGGTCTGCTTTGACGAGGAATTTGCTGCCGTCCAAGGTTGGCCTACTCGGTTCTTAGATCTATTACTGATGGGACTCATCGTGGCGGTTGCGGAAATGGGGTCGCAGTGCGTGGGTCTCATCCTGGTCGCGGCGATGATGGTGATCCCGGCGGCAGCGGCACGATTCTGGTCGGATCGACTGCCTGTGATGACATTAGCTTCCGCTGCCTGCGGAGCCGGCGGCGCTTACATCGGCGTTATGCTCAGCGCCATGGCGCCACGACTCGCTGCGGGTGCGATCGTCATTCTGGTTTGCGGCGCAGCGTTCGTATTCAGCCTACTTTTTGGGTCGGCCCGGGGCTTGGTTTGGAAAACCTTGGGACAACTGCAAGCTCGCCGCCGCATAGGTCGACACGATCTGCTGCGCGCTTTTTACGAATTGCTTGAGGCTCGCCATCCATCGCCGTCAGGGGACGTGAAATCCATGTTTCTGCAGACCGTATCGTTCCGAGATTTGATGAGCATGCGTAGTTGGCCACCCAGCCGCCTGAAGCATTTGCTAAGTCGTGGGCGGCATGAAGGATTACTAGAAATGCTGCGCAGGGACGAGTACCGACTGACGCCAGCGGGACAAACCGCAGCCGCTCAAGCCGTTCGCAATCATAGACTGTGGGAACTATTTCTCATCCACTATGCCTCCATTTCTCCCACGCACGTTGATCGAGAC
>JANNPR010000763.1:0-3566 GCA_031400345.1 Planctomycetota bacterium
AAACAAACTCAATAGTGCCATTTTTCAACGGTTCGATGGTCGCGTAGCTGTACATCGAGATGGTCGCATTGAGGATCGCGCCGCCATACATGTCTGAGTAGGGGCTCACGTCGGTGCCGCCGCCTGCCAGGCCTATGCGTAAAGGCGCGCGCGGTCCTGCTCCAAGTCGAAACCGATTTCACAGTGAGGAGGGACAACGACTCCCTTATCAATGATCGCCCGGCGAATCCTGGCATACCGCCCGACGTTGACACCTTCAAAGAGGATGGAGTCCTGGACCTGCGCGTAACTATTGATGCGCACTCCGTAGCCGAGAATGCTACGCTCCACGAGCCCGCCCGAAACAACGCAGCCTTGGCAAACGATGCTATCCATCGCATGCCCGCAACGATCAACTCCTCCTCGGCTGCCAAACACGAATTTCGGTGGAGGCAAGATTGGCTGATAAGTTCGAATCGGCCAGTCCTGATCGTACATGTTGAGGAGGGGATCGATGGATACCAGATCCATGTTGGCTTCGTAGTAAGCGTCGGTGGTCCCGACATCCCGCCAATAAGCATCGTTTTTTCGATTTTCGTCGCGGAATGGAAAGGCGAAAACTCGGTGGGTATCTATGATCGAGGGAATGATATCGCGGCCGAAGTCATGGGCACTTTGCGGCTTGTTCGCGTCCAGCAATAGTTGTTCAAACAAAAATCGCGCCGTGAAAACGTAAATCCCCATCGAAGCCAAGCAATGTTGATCATCGTCGGGGATGGACTTCGGATTCGCAGGTTTTTCTTCGAAACCAACAATACGATGGCCCGAATCGACTTCCATGACCCCAAATTGTTGCGCTGAGATTGGGTCCACACGCAGCGCGCCCACGGTCAAGTCAGCGCCGACCTGTTCATGGTATTCCACCATGGTGCGATAGTTCATTTTGTAAATATGGTCGCCCGCCAAGATCACCACGTAGCGAGGTCGTTCCTTTTCAAGAACGTAGATGTTCTGGTAGACGGCATCGGCCGTTCCCTGGTACCAATGCTCATCGATTCGCTGCTGCGGCGGCACTACATCAATGAATTCCCCGAGTTCGCGGCAGAAGAATCGCTTCCATCCTAAGTTAATATGCCGATCAAGGCTCATCGCCTTATATTGAGTAAGCACCAGCATTTTGCGCAAACCGCTGTTGAGACAGTTTGAAAGCGCAAAATCCACGATGCGATAGGATCCGCCAAAAGGTACCGCCGGTTTGGCCCTATCCCGAGTCAAAGGTTCCAAACGCGACCCTTTACCACCCGCTAGGACAACGGCTAGCGTGTCGATCATCTCGCGGACTCCAATTCGCAGACTAAGTTGCGTACCCACATGTGGTTTGCATTTTAACCACACACCGCGATTTCTAACAGTCGAATGACCCCAGGGAAAACGGCGCTTTGCAACAACCGTTGGGACACAGCAGGTGCCGCTTGCCGGGTGGCACCCGCATCGGCGTTCAACCTATGGCGCAAGCCGCACCTGAGCACTGGTCGCGCTCGGCAGGCCAGACCTACAGGCGGCGGGGCCGACGGGTGGCGTTTATGGTCGCGGCGAAATGGAAGGTGGTGACTTATAGGAAATTTCACCGGCCTCCCAGGCATCATGCCATTCGCGAAGTTGCCGCTTCTGCCGATCAGGAGTCTTTTCGGGGGCGTAGAGTTTTGTCTTTCCGGTAATGACTCGCAGATTTTCCAAAGCCAAAACTCGCACATCCATGCCTTTATGTTCTAAATTGTCGATCAAGTCCTTTGCCCCGCCCGCGCTTAATTGCTCGGCGCCATAACCCCATGTCAGTCGAAACATTAGGTCAGCATCTTGAACTCGATGTTTTTCCAGAGCGGTACGCAGTTTTGCGGCGGACTGCGGGGACCGCGCGACAGCAACTTGCATGGCATCGAAGTAACTGGACCAGTAGGCGCGATGTGTTTCGCTGTTTAAGGCCGCAGTCAGGGGCCCAAATTCGTCGAGGTAGGTGAGACACCGAATGGCCAAGGCTCGCACTTCAACCTGGCGATGTTCTGCTTTTTCCATGAGTGAGAGGTCAAGCGGACGATCGCAGGAAACCATCATTTCCAAATCACGGGCGGCACGCATATCGATGGAGTTGGGTGTATTGACCGACATCCATTCCGGTGCTCCGGCAGCCCAAGATTCAGTTGGTCCGTTGTCCACGAACCATTTTGCTTGGCCAGCATTTAGCGGTGAAACCTTCGCGGCAGAAGCCGCTTTTTCGCCGTATTCCTGCCAGCCGACGCGGCCCTTCGTGGCATGCATGATGACAACATTGTGGGCGCCTACTTGCGCCGGATCCGAACCGGGAGGCAGATATCGGAAAACCTCGATGGACAAACTCGAGTCCGAATCGTGGAATATGGCGGTAGCCGCACGACCGCTGAAGTCAAAGTGCATCTTGGCATCCAACTTACCGTCTGTATTGATGGTGAGTCGACCGTAGTCTGTGGAAATGGCCGGCCACTTGGCGGCATCGGGTGGTCCGAGTACGCAGCGGGACGGACCGGCAAATGTGATTTGGAAACCAGGTGCTACAAGAATTTGTGATCGATACGCGGGTAGCGCCAACAATCGATCGCCAGCCCTTAAAGACGAGTCGGGTAGCAGCCTGAGCCACGATTCGGCTTGGTTATCCCACGTAGCTAAGATCTGCGAGTTGGAAATAAAACGGCCCATGATTATCGACGTTTCGTCGGTCGCCGAAATCACGGGCGTGGGGGCAGGCTTCGCCGGAGCCACTTCTGATACTGCGGCTTCCGGCAGCGGGCGAGGCACACTGGGAACCGCCTCTGTGCTCGACACGATTCGAGGTTCCGTTTTGTCCGTGGTTGGTGCGGTACGGACCGTACGCGGCTCAACCGAATCTGGCTCACCCGTAACGGCCCGTGATTGTGTCTGGCCATGGCTCGACGAATCTTCCCCATCCACTTTCGAAGGCAACCGGATATTGTCCGATTCATTAGATCTGTCTGGCAGCTGCGGCCGAGAGATAACATCGGCGTCTTCGGACGCTCGCTGCTGCCGCTCAGACGAAGCCGGTACGGACTGAGCTTTACTCGCATCGCTGAAAACCAAGCGGTATATGGGATGGGACCGGTCGAGATGTCCCATGGCCAACAAAGTCACAATCGTGACGATAAAAGCCAAGGCCAACGTGGAAACAATTGGCCATAGGGAACGGCGAGTACTGGTTTTCGAGTAGTCGGGAGCAACAGTCGTGCGACGGGGTGTTGGAGCAGCATCGCTCACTGAAATGCCCTTGCCTTGCGAATTTCCCTCGGTTGTCGGGCCCGTTTCCGTCGTGCCGGATTCCGTCGCGCCGGTTTCCTGGGAATGAGTGGTCGCTCCTGATGTAGCTTCCACGCCGACTCGGTACATTCGCTCTCGCATACCCGACTCGACTTCGACGGGCTCACCCAACACCATCGTCAAGATTTGGTGGCAAGAGGCAACTTCGGCGAGGTGTACATCCGATTCCAGGCAAACACGTTCAAACTCTGGAACTCGATCCGGTGCCATCGTATTATCGAGAT
>JANNPR010000807.1:0-1378 GCA_031400345.1 Planctomycetota bacterium
CTTCGGTTTAATCGTTTGTTAGCCACTGCCTCGCGGACTGCGCAAATTCATGGATTTTGTTTCAGTATCGTCGGCTGGACACTTGCTTGGGGGAACCACTGCTCTATCTCCTCAACGGTCGCCAGCGAGACGGCCGTAGCACGGAGATCCAGCGATCTCAGACTTGTCACGGCTCGCAGGTGAACCATACCCGCATCTGTGACTCGAGTGCGGTCAAGCATCAACGCCTGCAGTTTTCTTGCACGCTTGAGATATACGAGATTAGCGTCTGTGACCCCGGACCCGCGCAGTACGAGTTCCTCTAGGTGTGGCAGGTCCGCGACATGCTCAAGAAATGAACCAGTTAGCTGGGGGTTGTTCGCGAGATCGATTCTCTCAAGCCCCGTGAAATTCTTCAGATAGATCAAGTGATCATCGGTCACTGGCGTTCGGCTAAGATCCAGGTGTTGCAGCTTTCGCAGACGACTCAAGTACTTCAGCCCTTCGCCGGAGATCGGATTTTTCCACAAGAACAACCGTCGCAATTCCGTCAAGTTTTGGAGATGTTCGAGCCCGTCATCGGTGATGCGCCCTCCACAAAGGTACAGGAGTTTCAAATGGGGCAGACCTTTTAGTTGGAGGAGATCGGCATCCTTCGCACCCACGTCATGAAACGTCTCATCGATATCCAGTCCAGCCATTACGACATTATGAAAATAGTCATCACCAAGGAGTCTTTGCAGCCATACCGGACGTGAGGGCTCGCCCTTGGGTAAGCGCCGAGTTATTGCAGCGTCGTATTGATAGTCGTATGCGATGCTGCCGCCGCGTGCCAGAATCGCTCGGACAGCTTGCTGTTGACGAGTAGCGGAATTGACCCACCAACCGAGCCAGATTGCAACGACCCCGACGCCGACGATCAAGCTGCGTAGGCTGAACTTTACGCAGCGTCGTTTCAGCCTCGGACCACCAAGATTGGTAGTAGCCATAGAAGTCTCTCATCGCTGGCTAAACGAAACGTCCAGGTTAAGCCGCACGGACAACCGGCGCGAACCACAACAGACGATCAATGAAGCAGAAGACCTACGCACACCGAAAACCCGCCGCTTGTTCGTGTCGGCTTGAACCGCTTGTTGGGCGGCGTTTGCCTTGCCGTTAAAATCGTTGGGTGCAAACGACGGTTCCTGGGAATTTTGTTTTCCGGCCGTCATTCCTCGGCTAGGAGCAACTTCGCCTCGTTGGCCGCCTTGGTGTTCGGAAACTCGATTATGATTTGTTCCAGCCGTCGCTTGGCTGCCGCTGGATTCGTCTTCTGCAGCGTTTTCGCTAGGCTAAGTTGACTGGCGGCCTTGGATTCGGGATCGAGGTCTTTTTTCGGCTGCTTCGGAGCAGCCTTCTT
>JANNPR010000892.1:0-2075 GCA_031400345.1 Planctomycetota bacterium
TCATCACAAGATTTTTTGACGTCGTACCAAGATCTGCTGCGAAAAGGCGCAAAGGGTAACAGTTAAATCAATTGTCGGACTTACTGGTAATGCAATGCCGTAGATAATTCAATTCGTGCTGCTCGTTCGGCAGGTATCCAGGACGAGAGCAACACGATGATCAGTGCCATGATCAGACTACCCGCCATCAAGCCCGGCCGCACCACGAATTCAACTGGATGCCCTGTCACGGGCAGGGTAGACAGATTAATCACGTAGGCGATTGCTTCCCCGGCCGCGACACCCGGAATCAAGCCCACGGCTCCCATCATTACGGCTTGGGCAAAAATCGTGCGTCGAACTTGCCGGCGAGTCATGGCCACAACGCGCAGCAGCCCAAGTTGTCGAGTTTGCTCGAGTACGTTCATTGTCAGCGTGTTGATTACACCGAAAGCGGCCACCAAAAATCCTAGCGCAAGCAAACCCCAAAGGCTGGCCACGATTCCAGCGATCATGCCCTCGATCATCTGGGCAATATCCGAAAAGGATTGCAATAATAGTCCATGTTCCTCGGCCACTTCAGCCAATGCAGTAGCAATTGCGTCGCGTTTCTGGGGTTGAGATTTAACGATATAGGCATCCACCCCGTCGACTCCCAGTTGTCGTTTTGCGATATCCCGCTGTATGTGCAACGCTAGTCCGCCTGCGAAGTAATCGTTGGCGATCGCTGCCACTCGAAATTTGACGACACCTTGAGATGTCTCGACAGCAACCTCGTCGTCAACCTCTAAGCCAATTCGGCCAGCCAGCACCGTACCGATCACGACATCCCCTGCCTTCAGCCGTTCCCAAAGATTTTTCGATTTGCGATTGGGATTGTCAAAATTAACATCCTCTGCGGTCTCGTAGTTGCGCACGATAACGATTGCCGGTTGACCGGACACTTTCATAGAGACCAATCGCAGCGTATCTATTCTCTCGATTCCTTCGATCTTCTGCAGAGCCTCTCCCACCTCTTCGGGCATATCGGCGGCCAGCCCTGTGGCCATGTCGGGAACCATTGCACGGACAAAGAAGTCTCCGACGATGGTTCGCTGATACCACTGCCTTACATCGCGGATATTGTCGAGCACGGCACTAGCTAGCCCGATACCAGTGCTTGTGGCGACAAACAACACACCGATCGTCAGCGCCGTTCGCCAGCGGCTACGAAGTACTTCCCGACGGGCGAGACGAGTCTCCACGCGCATCCACGGGCCAAGGAATGCCCCAGCGCCCCAAGTTAGAGGTCGCAAGGCGGATGGTAACACGAAAACCATTCCGACCAGAATGAACACGGTGGCCGTAACGGAAAAGTCGACCGGTAGCCAGCCTGCGATGCTGGACGCTAAGACTCCCGACGACCCCAATAATAACGCAAACCCAAAGGCAAGGGTTTTCCAGGTGGAGCCCTCAGCTTCCTGTGGTGAAAACCAACTCATCCCCTCAAGTGGCGAAAGTCGCCCGGCATAACGGGCAGGTAAGAGCGCTCCCAACGTTGCCATGCCGGGGCCGAACAAACCCGCGAACAGGAAGGCCCTCGAGTCCCACTGCAGCCTGGGCAATCGGACCTGAAACAAGTTCCCCAAAGCGCTGCTCAAACCGAGGGCCACGAGCCACCCTAATAACAGCCCTAAAATGGCCCCAACAACACCTAACAGCAGTGCTTCGCGGATCAACAATTGCTCAATTTGTCGCCGAGTAGCGCCAATAGCTCGCATGATTGCCATAGGCCGTCGCCGTTCGGCGACATTCATGAAAAACGTGTTCATGATCACGAACACAGCGAGCACCAGTGAGAAAGCTCGGGCCATGCTGAGTCCATGCTGAGCCGCCAGCATGGTCTCCTCTGCCAAGTGGCTATGTGTCGCCGGTTTTTGTACCTTGACCCCGTCCGGCATTTGCTTCTCGACTTCCTGCGAAACGACGTCGGCCTGCGCGTCATCGCGTATCACGATGTCGATGATATCGAGCTGTTCTTTGGCGGAGAAGCGCAATTGGGCCGCGGGCAATGACATCCAAACCGAGCCGCTTTGGGATGCCGAAGCCGCGCTGCG
>JANNPR010000948.1:0-4710 GCA_031400345.1 Planctomycetota bacterium
CATGAACCCAGCCAGCAGACGATTGGTTCTCCAACTCGCCGGATTTTTCTGGATGGCCGGCATTGCACCGCTTGCCACCGCTGGCCAGGACGACTTCGCCCCCAGGCCCGAGGAACGTCAGCTTCCAAAGCGGATGCACTCAATGCCTCGCTCGGCTTCCACCCCGGCAGCGGTTCGCAGCGACCGCTGGTCGAGAAGTGTGTCGCGTGTCGCAACGGCGAGGACGGCCTGTTCCTCTGCTGGCGGGTCCGGCACGGGGTCTTTCAGGACAATGTGCTGGAAGCCAACGGGCGCTTCGGGATTTCGATTGGCCATAAAGACTCGGACAACCTGATCCAGCGCAACCAGATTCGGCTGAACGACGACGCTGGCGTCTGCTTCCGCGACGAAACCGAGGCCATGGCCGGGCACCGAAATCGGCTCGAAGCAAACGTCATCGAGAACAACGGCGTGACGAAAGAGGCGCCTGGCATTCGCGTGCGCGGCGAGACGAATGACCTCGAGTTCAAGGGCAACGTGATCCGCGACACGCGCCAGGACGGTGAGCGGAAACAGACGGTGGGCGTGCTGATCGAGGAGAAGGTGGGGGCTGTCGTGCTCGACAACAATTCGGTCGAAGCCAGCACCAAAGTGGACGACCGGCGAAAGGCCAAACCGTGACGCGGGAGACAGCAGGATTGACGGTTCCTGGAGCCTTCAAAAATTCGTCTCTTGATGGTGACCAACGGGTTGTGAGACATCCACCATTTGCTCTGTGTGTGTAGTTCGTATACTGTGTTTTCGCATACTGCCTCTCCACCGTATGTTCCAAAGAGATGGGTCCAGTGCAGCGTTAAATGGAATCTTCCCCTATGAATTCTGCGGAGATAAATGTCGTGCCTAGATTCTCGTACATCTTTTCGTTCGTGGCAGGTGTTATTCATTCCGCGCCATTGATCGCACAAGAGAACAACCAACCCCCTGCTGGGTTCGTCGCCATCTTTAGTGGGAAGGATCTGGCAGGCTGGCATGGAATGGGCCACTTCGACCCGCGAAAACTGTCCGAGATGTCGGGCGAAGAACGGACCCACAAGCACGCTTCGGACACAGAAGATGCCAAGCGGCATTGGAGTGTGCAGAACGGCGAACTGGTCAACGACGGGAAGGGTGCCTATTTGACGACCGACAAGGAATACGGAGACTTCGAGCTGTGGATCGATTACAAGACGGTTCCGTTAGCTGACAGTGGCATCTATTTGCGGTCTACACCTCAAGTACAGATCTGGGATTCCACGGAAGAAAAGAAGTTCAGTCTGGGAGCCAACAAGGGATCGGGAGGATTATGGAACAATAGTGCGGGTTCGCCGGGCAAAGACCCTTTGGTTTTGGCCGACCACCCGTTCGGCGAGTGGAATCGATTCCACATCGTACAAGTTGGTGCGCGTACGACGGTTTCCCTGAATGGCAAGCGGGTGGTAGATCAAGCCCCCATGGAAAATTTTTGGGACCGTTCACGTCCGCTATTCAGCAAGGGGTCTGTTCAACTTCAGACGCACGGTGGCGAGATTCGCTGGCGAAATATTTTTGTGAAAGAGATCCCTGCGGCCGACGCCAATGCGGCGCTAGCCGCGCGAGACGCATCGGGATTCGAAAGCGTTTTTAACGGGAAAGATCTTTCCGGCTGGGAAGGCCCGATCCAAAACTACGACGTCTCCGATGGCGCAATCGTTTGCAAGGCCGGTAAAGGAGGAACAATCTTCACCAAGGAAACCTTCGGCGATTTCGTGGCACGCGTGGAATTTAAGCTTCCACCCGGCGGCAACAACGGACTCGTCATCCGGTACCCAGGCGACGGGGATGGTGCCTACACTGCCATGTGTGAGTTGCAGATCCTAGACACGGAACATCCCAAATTCGGCAAACTTGACCCGCGACAAGCTCATGGGTCCGCCTACGGCATGGTGGCAGCTCATCGGGGCTACTTGCGGCACGTCGGCGAATGGAATTTCCAAGAGGTCACGGTTAAGGGTTCGCAAATCCAGGTGGAGTTAAATGGATATGTCATCCTTAACACCGATCTCAGCAAGGTTACTGAGTTCATGGCGAACAGTCCGCATCCCGGGAAGGACCTCACCAACGGACATTTTGGGTTCGCTGGTCACTCTGATCCCGTCGCGTTTCGGAACGTTAAGATCAAAAAGCTATGATGATGCCTGTTGTAATCGTTAGTTTGTGTAGTTCGTCGTTCTACAAATGAACACTGTGGTGGGCCGGCGCTCCGCTTGTCCCACCCGACAAAAACCTGGTGAAAAGTCGGGCAAGAGTGCCCGTCCTAACAACAACTAATTGCTGATTCCCAAACTTCGCTCGTAAGCAGAACGCTGGGCGTCCAGCCCTAACCGTTCTGAAATTTGACGCCATTTTTGGGCTGCCGCTTCCAGTGCGTCGGCTGCACTGGCCTGACCGACCAGAGCTTGATTCACCGCTTCATCCAGAGCATGCAAATACTCGTGTCGACCTGGAACGTTTGGCGAAACTAACCAAGTTGCTGAACGCTGTGTGGACTCGCACGTTTGGGCGTATTGCGACGCCAACGATTTGTCGGATCGGGGTTCCAGCCAATTGGCGACATTCGGCAGTTGGGAATGACGAAACACCGTGGTATATGGGCTAGCAGGTGAGATCGTCACGCCCAACTCGGGCCCGGTTAACCAGAGGACCATTCCTACCGCTTCCGTTTGATGTCGAGACTCTTTCGTTGCCGATCCCATTCGCCCGGCAATTCCCAACAGTGGGACATGTTCCGGTTCATTGCCGGACCTTTTCTCCCACTTCGAATCTCGAAAGTTATAAACTTCGAAAGCACCGGGGAGATGAACCACCCCAATATCGGTCGATGGAACCGGCGAGTCCTTAGGCATCTGTGCGGTGGCGCTTGGCCAAGTCAGCGCCATGGCACATCGTCCCTCGTAAAAAGCACTTCGCACTGCTTCTGGTGTCGCCTGTCGGCAGAATTCCTGGTTGGACTTAGTGGCGATCACGAGCTCTTGTAAGGCGCGCACGTAGGATGGCCGATTGATCAATGGTTCCAGGGTCGCAAAATTAAACAGAGTCGAGTAGCTGCTACGGTGTCGCGCATACGCAGCAGCCCTCGCCAGCAACACCTGTCCGCTCCAGCCAGCAGCCAAAGGCTCACACGTGGCATGCCATTCGACGGGCTCTTTCCCCTCAACCGAAGTACGCGCCACGGTTGTAAGCGTATCAACCGCACGTTGATACGACGCCCAATCTAATGGAGGCTCAATTCCATGCTCGGCGAACAAGTCGCGGCGGTAATACAGTACAAAAACTGGAGAGCCAAGCGACGCGGCGTATGTTCGTTTATTCCACGTCGCTTCCTGGTCGCGTACCAGCGAAAATACATCCCGAAGATTGAACGCGGGGTCGTCTAGCTTTTCGTCACCGATTGGGATGATCAGATCCCGTTCTACTAATTCGCCGAGAAGTCCCGCTGGGTAAACGACCACGTCGGCTCGCAAACGGCGGGTTTTCGCGGCTTCCAAAAACTCTTCGGTGGTAACCTGAAGCAGTTTCACTGCAGCTCCGCTACGCGCATTCCATTCTCGCTCCAGTTGTGTAGCTAATGGAGCATCGTCGACAACCAATAAACGCAGGACGATGTCTTCCGGCTTGACTTGAGATACCTGATCGCTCGGTCGCGGTGACGAGTTGGGAGAGCACCCAAACCACACTAACGTGAAAAGGATCGCGCAAGCGCGATAAATCGTATGCCGACAATGGATGGAATGGATGAGCCGCATGGGGTGTTTATACGGAATGCTTGCCATTAGTTCGAGCGGCCAAAAAAAGTCTGCTGTAACTCGGGGTTCTGATTGTTTCATCATAATCTTTTGCGTGGTGTTACGGGTGCCTTGAAAGAGGCAGAGCAAGATTAGGCTTAAGATAAAAATCCGACCTTGCCAAAAAGCGCTCGTACGTGCAACATTGCGGCGCACGAGCGTTGGAGAGTACCGGTTGGCAGAGTGAAGGACCACTCGTCCGAGAGATTAGGCCACCTGCCGTAGTTATCAGCTAGCACCACATTAACTAGGGCCGCCTTACGAATGGAATTTTACGACTCGCCGCTTGCCAGCGATCAGCTATGGTTTCGTCTAGCGGGTAGTTTAGCCGGGCTCAGCATTTTCCTGTACGCCAAGGCAATGTTGATCGCTTCACTGTGGATGTTGTGGGTCCGCCGATCGAAGCATCTTCCCGAGAATGCTCCCGGGGTGACAATTCTAAAGCCCATTCACGGGCTGGATGACGGCTTATCGGAGAACATTGCCTCGTTCCTCGAACTCGACTACGCCAGAATGCAGATTATCTTCTGCTGCGAGAATCCCCATGATCCTGGAATGGAAGTCGTTCGTCGGGTTGTCCGACGCTATCCGAATCGAGACGTGATGCTCTTGCACCAACAAGGGTCCGATGCCGCCAGTCCGAAAATGGCTAACCTGACCGCGATGCTCCCTCACGCCAAGCATGACTTGATTTTACTGAGCGACAGCAATGTAAGAATCCAACGAGATGACTTATCTCGGTTAGTTCAACCTATGGGCCACCCTAAAGTTGGCCTGGTTTATCAACCCGTTACTGGTATTGGCGAGGAGAAGGGATCGGCTTTCGTGGAAAATATGCGCCTCACAGAATTTGCGGGGCTGCTTACCATCG
>JANNPR010000951.1:0-9089 GCA_031400345.1 Planctomycetota bacterium
GGTGAAGACAGTGTGCCACTTCTGGCAGCCGCCGGAGTTCGCTTGGATTACGCGAAACGGCTCATTCGGCGGCAGCCAGTGCTGAAGTCGATTAAGTCAAATCAGTGGTAGGTGACAGTGTGCCATCTGGCAGCCGCCGGAGTTGGCTTGGATTACGCGAAACGGCTCATTCGGCGGCAAGCCAGTGCTGATGTCATTTTGCCCTACGTTGTTCAGCACTGGCTTGCCGCCGAAAAGGTCTTGCTGGCATCAACGTCAACTCCGGCGGCGGCCAGTGGCACACTCCCGGCCCACCATCTCCACGGGCGACTGATTCATAATCTTGAGGCAGTTAAACTACGACCCCAACACCTACCCTGGAGCCTTGATCGAAGACAACGGCCCCACGGCTAAGGTGGTGTTGAAGGACAGCGGATATTTCTTCAATACATTTGCGACGTCTTGGCAGGTGACCGCCTGGTAGGCGTCTACCGCTTGGCGAACGGTGCGATATTCGTGTCGTTGGATCCAATTGGAACCGATAGAGATCAGACGATTCGCGGGTCGCTCGCTGCGCAACACGATGTGCGAACAGATTTTGCTCTTTGCCTGTCGCAGCTCGGACTCGGAAACGCCGGATTTCTCTGCCTTTCGCTGTAGATCATGAATTCGCTGCAGGTTACGTTCTGTTTCTTCAGGCGTACAACACAGAAACGTCATGAAGGCACCGGCATGTTGGTACTCTTCAGCGCTCATCGCGGCACATTCCGCTAAGCCGTTGTCCACCAACTCCCAGAACATGCGACTTCCACTGTCGTCCCCCAGAATCGGTGCCGATACTCGTGCAGCATAGCGATCTGAATCCTCAGCTGCGGGACCGTTTGCCAACTGTAAAACATACTGCTGCGTGGCCGTGGGCTTATGGATCACATGGAAACCGGAACGAGGTTCAGGCCGGTTCGCAATCCGGTTGTTTTCGATCGGTACCCAAGCGGAACAATTCCTTTTGGCCATTTCCACAAACGCGGCGAAATCGATGTTGCCGGCCCCGACTAGCGTCATGTTGGTCGGGCTATAGCGCCGTTGAAAGTAATCTCGCATACTTTCGGGCGTTAGCGAGGCAACGCTGGCGATGCTTCCCAACACGCTTCTGCCTAGTGGATGGGGCATGAAGTGGGCTGCCATGCATTTTTCGTGCGCGCCGAATGGCGGTTGGTCCTCGTACTTGGCTATTTCTTCGAGAATGACCTGTTTTTCTGTCGTGAAGTCATCCTCTCGCAGTGAAGGACGCATGATGTCGGACAGCAAGGCGACGGCACGCTCTGTGTATTCCGGTAAGAAGGCCGCGTAGTAGACGGTTTGTTCTTCGCTGGTGAAGGCGTTCGCGTTGGGGCTGATCTCGTCGAGCTCTCGATTCACATCCGCAGCCGAACGTTGTGCGGTTCCTTTGAAGACCATATGCTCCAGAAAATGGCTAACACCTGAGACTTCTTCGGTTTCGTCTCGTGCACCCGTCTTGACGAAAAAAGCCGCAGCGCTCGAATAGGCCTTAGGATTGCACTCGGCGATCACCTCTAAGCCATTGTCTAGTGTGGCTTCACGAAACTGCACAGGGTGCCTCCAGTGGTTTCTCGCCAAGAGTGACAATCGTCAAATCTTGGGGCGGATGATCGGCCAGGTATCGATTGATTCGTTCGCATGTTAGGGCGTCAATGATCTGCCGAACTTCTTCCAGCGTCTGGATGCGTTGCAGGAAGTACCAATCGGCTGCGATCGAGCCACTGCGGGCCGGGCTTGATTCTTGTTGCATGATCAAGGTGCTCTTGATGCGAGCTTTTAATCGGTCCAGTTCGTCCGGTTCGATGCCTTGAGACAAACGATTCAATTCGGCGACAATCACATCCATCGTCTCTTGGGCTCGTTCGGTTGTCGTTCCGGAATAGCACAAGACGCTACCGCGATCTTTCAACGAGTGGCAGGACGCATAAACGGTGTAGCATAATCCGCGTTTCTCGCGCACTTCGGTAAATAGTCGAGAGCTCATGCCGTCGCTTAGCACTCCCACGGCGCCGCGCGACAGATAGTAGTCCGGATGCGGGTACGGCACGCTATCGTAGGCAATTCCGATGTGAGTCTGTGCAGATTCTTCGGGAATGAAACGAAAGCCGCGTGGCGGTTCGGATTCTTGAATGGAGCTCTGATCCGCAGCGCGCCAATCCGCGAATAGTTCGGCAATTCGATCTCGCGCGGCCGGCCAATTGATTTTTCCCGCGATGCTCAAAATGGCACCCCGTGGCTGGTAGGCGTTTTGGAAAAACGAACGGACGTGCGATCGCTCGACGCGACGTAGACTAGGTTCGTCTCCGGGGGACGAACGACCGTAGGGATCCGCATAGTGACGCCGACGTAACTCCATCAGAGTACGTTGTGCGGGCTCATCCTCAATGGAGCGCACCTCTTGAATACAAACCATCCGCGCGTCTTCGAACTGGTCGGGGGGAAGATGCGGTCGCCGCACTGTATCGGCGTAGATTTCCAAGGTGGCAAGCAAATTTTCGGCCGGCATGGCTCCGCCAAAACTAGTATGCGCGTTGGAAACCGAGGCAGAGCAATCCGCGCCCAGCATTTCCAAGTCCTCGATGAATTGACGGCTGTTACGTTTGCCGCTGCCGCGTTGTACGATTTCGCAAGTTAAACTCGCTAGACCACCAAAGTCGGTCGGTTCGCGAGCGCAGCCGGCGGGAATTAACAGCGCGAACGCTGCAGACTCGAGCCAATCCATTTGCTCTGCAACGAGTGTCAGACCGTTATCGAATTCATGCACGAAATTAGACAAATGCGACCTCCGCCGCTTTGTATACCACGCGGACTGTGCGAAACCCCAATCGCTGGTACAACCGCACTGCTGCGGTATTGTGAGCCGTCACTTCCAGGTACGCTTTCGTCAACCCGTAGGCACTAAAGCCGGTAATCGCTTGATCTAGTAACGCCGTACCTAAGCCCTGCCCGCGATGACCAGGCGTGACCCCTAGGTTCTGAACTGCGCCAACTGCGGGGCCATCGCACACGCCCTGTACCGTCCCACAGTTTTCAATTCGCCGACTGCCGGGCTCGTGATAGCGAAGTAACCAGGTCGCACCCGGGCAGAATCCTTCTCGCCGACTGATCTCTGTCATAAGTCTCAAGCAGCCATCGGTATTTGCGAGACAGGGGAATACGTTGGCGTCGAGCTCATAACAAAAACTTTCGTACTTGGCTTCGGCGTGCGCCGGTAGTAACGACTCGTTCCAAGGCAATAGTTCATATCCGGCAGGCAGTAAGGGTGGCTTGGCAGACGCCGGAGATAAGGAAATCTCCATGCGGAACCGCTTGAAATACATCAGGCTCATACAACTGCACCACAACTGGCACTTTCATTGCGGAACATCACCGCGACAAGCCGAGACCATCCTATCGGTAGCTACGGGGACGGTCAACGAGCACGAATTCTGTGGGTTGCTCCGCAAATCGCGTTGGTTGGCGCGTCGCTGACCTAACGGAGGGCGTCGGCGGATACGAACCCCCGTCGTTTACTCGTTAGACTCGCATCCTCAGAGCGTGCCACCCAATCTCCATCGGCTCGCATTTGCCACTATTCGTTTCGTTTTCCGTCAAGCCCAACCAACTCGCACTCTCGGAACGGGAGGATTGTACTATCCGACCGGAATCTTTGGGACAGCTGGTATGCGGGTTGGACACTCAATTACAATCCGGCCTATGAAACATGGCCAAAAGTATCCCTCAAAACAGGACCTTCGTCCAAACTGGCTCAAGATATATCTCGTTGTTCTGGGCTTAATAGCAAGTGGGCTTGGGCCTCGGGCGTCTGCCCAATACGATCCGAAAGCTCCCGAACCGATTACGAAGCCGCGCGGCTCATTTGTAATCCACGGTGGCGGGCCAGTGCCGACCGATGTGCGGCGCGAGTTCGTCAAATTGGCCGGTGGGAACAAAGCACGAATTGTCGTCGTTCCCACGGCCGACGCATCCGATCCGCTAAATCAGAGAAAAATCGAGCTTTGGAAAGAATACCAACCGGCTCAAGTTGAATTCCTGCACGCCGAATCACGCGAACAAGCCCTACTTCGCAGTTTTGCACAGCCATTGCAGGATGCCACCGGAGTGTGGTTCAGCGGAGGACAGCGAACTCGCCTAACCGACATCTATCGCGGCACACCTGTCGCAGACGCATTGAAGCGCGTGTTGAATCGGGGTGGTGCGATCGGCGGATCCGCCGGGTCCGCGGCGGCGTTTGCTCCTGTCATGCTGGTCGGCGATCAACTTCAATCGGGATTCGATCTATTACCTGGCACGATCATCGATCGGAGACACCAACACCGATTACGAAAAGCGTTGGCCGCTCATCCTGATCAAGTCGGATTAGGAATTGATAAACGAACCACTCTGGTCGTTCGTGGACGTTCGTTGGAGGTGCTAGGTGAATCGGAAGTGCTGGTTTGCTTAACCGAATCGGCAGATCGACCAGCGCGAACCGAGTCCCTCAAGGTTGGTCAATTCGCCGACCTGATTGCATTCAGCCGCGCTGCACAAGCCAGGACTCAGCCGACGTTTCCCGGTCGCACCTTGAAGCCTTCGCAGTTAGATAACGGAGCACTGATCATCGCTGGTGGTGGTGGAATGCCAGGTGGGTTGTTAAACCGCTTTATCACGTTAGCGGGGGGCTCAAACGCGCACATCGTTTACATACCTTGCACCGAAAACGACGTATTTTCGGGCGAACCACTTTTCGTTCAATCGTTGCGGGACATGGGAGCTGGGACCGCCACGGTGTTGCACACCAAGGATCGGAAAAAGGCAAATGACCCTGAGTTTTTGGCGCCTCTGGCAAAAGCGACTGGAATTTGGTTCGCAGGCGGCCGCCAGTGGAATTTAGTGGATTCGTATCAGCACACGCTTGCACATCGCCTGATGCACGAGGTTCTATCTCGGGGCGGCGTAATCGCCGGATCCTCTGCTGGCGCATCCATTCAAGGCGAATACATGCCTCGTGGCGATCCGCTTGGCAACTTGGTGATGATGGCCGAAGGATACGAAAGCGGTCTCGGATTCCTTGTCGGAGTCGCCATCGATCAACATTTCACGCAACGCAAACGGTTCGATGATATGACTTCGCTCATGCGAGCTCACCCTCAACTACTGGGAGTAGGGATCGACGAAGGGACGGCATTGGTGGTGCAAAAGAGCAGTGCCGAAGTCGTCGGTCTGGGTCAGGTCGCATTTTTCGACTATGCGCGTCCAATAATTCCCGACGAGCCCGACTACATTTCCGTTCCGGCTGGGAAGACGTTTGACTTAATTCGACGCGCCATAGTCGAAGACGCCCCTAAGGGCACAGACACATCAATCCCTTAAGGGATTCTGTAACTAATCCTCTGCAACCGTTTAATTTAATGGTTAGAGGTGAGGTGATGTGAGCAAGATCCAATACCAATCACGAAAGGCGAAAATACGCAAGTGAACAGGAACACTGATCGCCACTAATCAACACGGATGGGATCAGCCTAAACGCGTCGATATCCATTCGCGGGTATTTGCTTAGCAAGAGGATAAGGCGCGCGCAGCAGCAATTGAATTCACACTACCACCCTTTTAGGAAGTGTTAGTAGCCTGCGCGAATTGCGGGATCAGCGATGGAACTGGTTTACCACCTTCACTGGTTCTAATTAGTGTTGATGAGAGTTGATCAGTGTTCCCAATGCGACTTTTGCGACTCTGGCAAAAAATGCGTCCGAATCGGACGACACGCCCGAAATACACAAAACAACTGTGCACCTTTAATTCAGCCCTTTCCAGCTACTACTTGCGGTCCCACTAGTTGTTGCTTTAGATACTCGACCGCGCGCTTCAGTTGGGGATCTTCCACCCGTGTTGGGGTCTGTTCGGTGCCTGCATCGGTGTTTTCAGAGCTAGTGGCAGGCGTCGGTGGCAGTTCGTGCGGCAAAGTTTGCCGCCGATTGCGGGTTTGCCTCGATTTTAAGATTTCAGCGTACTGTTCATCAGGGATAACCACGTCAAAGTTAGCAGAAGGGCGCACTCCCCAGTCGTCGGTGTCGCTGGCATCTTTGCCGTTTGCGTCTTTAGGCCGGTGTATATTCTGTCCACTCGGGCGCCAGTAACTGGCCGTCGTGATCTTGAGTGCGCTGCGTCGATTTTCCAATTCGAAGAGATTCTGTACGGTTCCTTTACCCCAAGTTCTTTGTCCGACTACGATCGCACGCTGATGATCCTGAAGACAGGCCGCGACAATCTCGCTGGCACTGGCAGAGTAACGATTCACAAGGACCACCATCGGCACATTCGGTCCAATAGTCGTGTCCGGCGCGGCATTGTAGATATCCCGTTCACGATTTCCGCGACCGCGCGTGCTAACGATCCGACCCTTTTCTAAAAACAAATCGCATGTCTCAACCGCCGCGGACAAAAGCCCGCCGGCATTACCACGGAGATCTAGAATCACGGCAGGGAATTTGCCTTGGGACAAAGTGTGTTTGATTTCCTTTGAGGTCTGCTGTCCAAATGTCGTCACGTGCAAATAGGCGATCCGCGGATCCTCTGCTAAATGGAAGTCCCAGGACCCATCCGATCGACGTGTGTCGCCCAAGACCGATTCCACAGGGATCTCAGCCCGTACGATGCGCATTTCGATAGGAGTCTGATCGCCGGCATGCAAAACCTTAAGCGTCACCACCGAGCCCGGATCGCCGCGCATTTTCTTGATGGCATCACCCGAAGTCATTCCCACCGTCGATACCCCGTCAATCTCCAACACCTTGTCTCCTGCCAGCATGCCAGCCTTGTAAGCAGGAGTTTCAACGACCGTACTGAGCACCAGCAAGGGTTCGTTTTCGTTCGTTTTTTCTACGACGATGCCGACACCGCCAAATTTCTGATCTAGACTCTCTTCCATCGCCCTGAAAGATTCGGGGCCAAAATATTGTGAGTATTGATCGAGTCCGCTGACCATACCGTCCATGGCTCTTTCGAACAGGTCTCGCGGTTCAACTTCGTCCACATATTGCTCATCGATTATGCGCATCACTTCGGAAATCGTTGCCGAATAGCGATTGTGCTCGGCCTTTTGATAGCACATGTAGGCCAAAAGGGCTGCAATTACGACGATGGTTAAATTTCTTGTAGGCATGGAAAACTCATTACGCCAGTAAACTTGTATTTCTTTCCCCGCGCCGGACTAAAACGGGAAGCGTTCGTCCAGTGTAGCTTGCGACAGCTCAACCAGAAACTTTGAGAGGCGTTCCACCAGTAAAGCCATCAACTTCAGGCCCTTGTCTGCGCTCGCTTCATGTGGATAACCCGAACCCGTATTCGTCGTCAACAGATGCCATGGGCGGGTTATGGAAACCCAGCCCTTGTTGACTGCATCAAAGCGGGTGGCCTTTGCTTCGCCCTCATCGGCCGTAAGCGATCCGTCCGGGTGCTTGGCGACCAAATCTGGGAAAAACGCCAACCCAAGTGACGTTTCCATTTCGCCGGCGTGGTCGTCGGGGTGGGTGAAGATTCGCTGATATTCGTCGGCGAATGCTCGATACCAGTTACATAGAAAAACGTGCGACGGCGTTTTGCCGTATAATTCCCGCAACAGCGGCTTTAGCTCATTTCCGCCATGGCTATTGAGCAGCACTACTTTGCGAATTCCACTATTGGCCAGCGATTCAACAATGTCCGTGATCAATCGAAACAATGTCGAGGGGTCAATATTTATGGCCAGGGGAAAAGCCCGTAGGTTGGTTTCCGTGCCATAGGGTACGGTAGGAAGCAAGACTACCTTAGCGCCGCGAGCGTACGCCGCTTCGCAGATCCGTTCGCCGATTGCGCTGCCCTCGAACATATCGGTGCCATACGGCAGATGCAGGTTGTGCGGCTCAGTCGCTCCCAGCGCCAAGACAGCCACTTCGTAAGCATGATCTTTGGTATAGCCGTAATTCGTTTCGGCCAAAATCCAGGGACGCATCTTGACCTCTTCATTTGCGTTTCGGTTTACGTTTAGGTTCCTTTCCAGTGCCTCGCTTGTTCCTGGATTGGGAATTTTTGGACTGCGACTTACTTTCAGACTTCGAGCGCCCTTTCTTAGCAGGCAGCTCAGGGGCATGGCTGAGGCGTTCGATCATACGGAAGTCGAGTTCGCGGCGATCGACATCCACTCGGGCGATTTCGACTAGTACGTGGTCCCCCATGCGGTAACTGTTTCCCTCACGGTGTCCCACAAGGCAGCGACCGCGATCGTCGTATCGGTAATGGTCATCTTGCAGTGATTGGATGGGGACCAGTCCTTCAGCCGGAAGTTGGACACCCTGCGCGAACAGACCAAAGCGTTCGACTCCGGTAATGATCGCTTCCATTCGCTTTCCAACGCGCTTGGAGACGTAACTGAGCAACTTGACTTTTATTAATTCGCGTTCGGCGGCCTCGGCGCGCTGTTCGCGTTCGGAACAATGCTCTCCCAGAACTTCCAGAACTTCCATATCGTTATGAGGCCGCTTGCCACGAATTAACGCATCCAGTGAGCGGTGGACGGTCAGATCCGGATAGCGGCGAATGGGGGAAGTGAAGTGGCAGTAATTGTCGCTATTCAGTGCGTAGTGCCCCTGCTCTTGAGGGCTATATACGGCCTTCGCCATGCTCCGCAAGACGGCGTAATTGACGGCATGTCGCTCGGGACGCTGCAGGACTTCCGTTAACACACGTTGCACCTCGAATCGGTTATGCAAGTCATCGCACTCCAAACCCAAATCGTGCACGAACTCTGTCAGCGAGTCTAGTTTACGCGGATCGGGCGGTTCATGAATGCGGCGCAAGAAGTCGACCTCTTTGGACTGCAAAAAATCGGCGACTGCTTCATTGGCGGCTAACATGAATTCTTCGATGATTTGATGACTTTCCGTATGTTCGACCAAGTGAGCACCGGAAACTCGACCCTGATCATCGAGGTCAATCTTCACTTCGGGCAGAGTCAGCTCGAGGGCGCCTTTCTCCAGTCTTCGACGACGCAATATCATTCCCAGCGTATGCATCCGGCCGAGAAGCGCAAACAC
>JANNPR010000976.1:0-2743 GCA_031400345.1 Planctomycetota bacterium
GCCCGACACTGATTCGGCGTGCGTCAACGACTGGCTAACCTGATCGACAGCTAGTAACGTTCCGGTGATTCGTCGGAAAGACGCCAATGCCAACATGTAATCCACTTGTGCTTGAGCAAACGCTTGCTCGGCTTCGAGCAGACGATCCTGTGAGTCCAGAGCTTCTTCCAAAGTGAAACTGAGGGCACGTTCCTCCCCGGGGAGCATTCGCCAGCGATCAAACAAGTATTGCACCTCTTCGGTGGTCGCCAGCATGGCTTCGTAACGACCGGCAAGTTCATAATACGCTGCTTCAACTTCGCGAATTCCGATCTCGACTTCGGATGAGATGTTTTTCAGGGTAGCATTCATCTCATGGATTAACTGAGCGACTTCGCGAGTTCGACGCCGATGTTCCGCTTGAGCGGCCTGATTTCCTAAGGGCATTTGGAATATGAGGCCGGCCGTATAGCTGGGTCTACCCGTACTTAGCTGGCGAGTAAAAGCGTGGGGGACGTCGTAGTCGCCTTGAAGACCGTTGGCGTAACCTTCCAAAATCAAATTCAGTGTTGGTTTGAGATCGTTCTGCGAGATACCCAATCGCACTTGCGCCGCCTTGAGTTTTTCTATGGAGGCGCCGATCTCAGGCCGGTACTCAAGCGCCTGTTGCAAAGCCATGTCGGAGTCCAACGGCAGGAGTTGTGTTAAGGGCATCTCGAGCGTGGCGATCTCCGTGTTGATGTCTGACTGAAATTGCGGTGCATTGGTTAGTGCCGCTATTCGAGACTCGGCGTTGAGTATTCCTAATTGCGCGCGAATCTCGGCAGCTCGGCGGGTCGCCACAGCGGCTTTCGCTCGGGAGATCTGACTTCTTAAAACGTCGATCTCGCGCCGTGATTCCAATTCCTCTAGAATCTGATTCGCCTGCAAATGACCGCGCTGCCGTTGCATCCACAGTGTCCGCTGCAGATAAAGTCGCCAGTATGCTTCTACCACGCGAAAGACGTGATCCTGTAATTCTCGTGCGAACTGTTGACGACCTAGTTCTGTATCCACTTCGGCCAGTACGATGATACTGCGGCTGTACTCACGCCCATTCTGTTTCAGTAGTGGCTGAGTGTAATTCAACACCATTCTGGTGAGAGCCTGTTGCCGAGGGTCGAAGAACCGAGAGTTGTTATCGCGCAACCCAATCTCTTGAGCAAACTCGGTGCTACCACCCCACGCATTGCGTTGTCGAACACCGGCCCGATTCTGCGAATAACGCTCGTTAAAGCGCAACGGTCCGCCAGTCGTCAGCCGATTTCCTACCGGATCGCTAGTATCCGCGAACCGCGATTCAACAAATGTGTTTGCATCAAACGCAGCATGCGCTTTGACGATTTCTTCCTCGCGAATCAAGGGCTCCTGGCTGATGGCCGCAATTTGTTCAGAGTATTCCAGCGCCGTTAATACTAAGTGCTCCACGTCGAGCCCGTACGGTTGAGCATCTGCCCTCTGCTGCTGCGACACGGAGTTTTGCCACCAAGGGATCATCGAATCGGGGTCGAGCGCTGGACGCACGGACGGCAACGGCGGACCAGGCAGGCGAGATGATTCGTCACCAAAATCGTTCGATGGACGGGCGACAATCGTTTCGGGTCGTAACGCCGGCTCTTCAGCGGATGACCGATTGGTCATCGACGCCGTTGGTTTAGCGCGCAACGGAGCCTGCGCCACTCGCGCAGTCGTTCGATCCAACGGCAGCAAGCGCCGCGTTGGATTTTGACCGACTACCGCTCCAGTGACTATGAACGCAATGCTCAGGAAAATGACCGCCGTCTTGCTCATCCCAGAAACGGCATTTAGGAGGAATTACGGGTAATTCGCAGGATTTAAAACTACAGCTCCAACTCAAACCATTCGCCGATTGGCCCATGCGGTTTATAGGTTTAGAGTGCTTCGGATTAGTTAATTGGCACTTTAATTAGCGGCCCTTCGACTCAGTTCCGATTATGCCGGGCTATGTTTCATTGTCGGACTGCAAATTGACAAGGCGCCAACAAAGATTACTCAGACCGATTTGCCAGCCTAAATAGCGCAACTTGCATAAATAGACCACTCGTTAGCGACGCTAACTCACCAGGTTAAATCGTTCTGTGAAACCTATACTTTCGCACGAGGCAAACTAGGTAATATCGGCGGTGTATGCGCGTTCTCACTCATCGAATGCACTGCGGCGGAAAGGGGTATATAGGTGTTTGTCCATTGGTTTCGAAGAATCGGGCCGAGCGTAAGGACTCGATTATTACGCCGTTCCCGAAATAAAAAGTGCAACGACGGGCCACTCGTAAACAAAAGGCGGCGCCAATTTCTGGATCTTTGCGAGCTCGAAGCTCGGGTCTTATACAACGCTGCACCGCTGGGTTTTGACTCGCCGGACAGTCAAAACGATTCCGACATGCTAGTTTGCGACCCGTTGGCTAGCTGCGACTCGGCGGCATCAGACGGAGGAATGCTTCAAAATCTAATCTCAGAATTGGGGTTATTGCTCGAACCAATTGACGCCTCAGCCGCGGGAGTCGCAGCCGAAAGTGATCCTGACTTTAGCGTTGAGGCGTTGTTCCCATATTCGTCGAATCCGAGGGACCCGACGGAACCTGCCGATCCGACTGGTCTATCCGACGGGACAATGATTTTGGAGAGCCAAGCTAGTGATTATGCAATTCCGGCTCAGAACGGGGAGGCGACCCTTGCTTCAGAATCGCCGAACACCATTCGCCGC
>JANNPR010001005.1:0-6990 GCA_031400345.1 Planctomycetota bacterium
TGTGAAGAAAAGTTGCCGTCGGTCCGGGAACTATCGCGAACTCTGGTTGTCAATCCGAACACGATTGCGCGGGTGTATCTAGAGTTAGAGCGTGAGGGAATACTCAATACACGCCCTGGTCTGGGTGTGTTCGTTGCCAAACCCCGAGCCGATTTGACGCGCCGCGTCCGCCGCGAACGCCTGGTGCAGGCACTCGATCACTTCTTGACTGAAGCGGTTCATTTGGGTTTTACGGCAGACGAGGTAACTTCCTTGGTGTCCGAGCGAATTGGTCGATTTCAATGGGAACAGCTAGCGGCGAACCCGTAGCGGATTTCACAAGGGCGAATGCAATGACTGACGCGATCGTGACACATCAGTTGACGAAATACTACGGTCAGCGGCGAGTCGTCGATACCCTGGACCTGCATGTCCCTCGCGGCTGCGTCTATGGCTTGCTCGGCCGCAACGGGGCAGGTAAATCAACGACTCTAAGAATGCTTATGGGTCAGGTGCAACCGGACTACGGTCGTTCGGAATTGTTGGGGGAGGATGCGGCGCAACTCTCGGCTTCGACTCGGACCCGAATCGCTTATCTGGCGGAAGGCCATCCGCTTTATCGATGGATGACCATCGAGGAGACCATTCGCTTCGCGAAGGCGTTCTATCGACATTGGAACGATCCGCTTGTCGAACAGATTCTGGACCACTTTGGTTTACTGCGGCGTAAGAAAATCCGACACCTATCTATCGGGCAGCGGGCACAAGTGGCGTTAACTCTGGCGGTAGCACCGGATCCCGAGTTGCTGATTTTGGACGATCCCGTCTTAGGGTTAGATACCGTCGTTCGTCGCGATTTTCTGGAATCGATGATCCAGATCATCCAACGTCAGGGACGAACGATCCTGTTCAGCTCGCATATCTTGTCGGACGTGGAACGGGTGGCGGATCGAATCGGCATAATGGTCGAAGGAGTTCTGCGTGTTGATTGTAGTGCAGATCGTTTCCGTGAAGCGGTGAGGAAGGTGGTGCTAGAATTCGCGCGAGAGCCACCGGAGTTTGGTGACTGCCAAGGATTGATAAGCTCTCGACGTGTGAGGACGAGATTAGAGTTGGTCTTCGTGCATTTCAACGACGAGCATCAGCATCGGATTGATTCGTTGTCGCCGCTCAGGCAGGAAGTTATCGAGCTCAACTTGGAAGATGCGTTCATTGAGTACACTCGCGGCTCGCGACGGTCGCTGCCTAATTTTGCAGGGGTCAATGATCATGTGGAAGGCGTTGGTGTTTAAAGAATTGAAAGAGCTGTCGATCATTTTGGTCTTATCGACCATCGGCTTGCTTTTGTTTGTAGCGGACCTAATGGGCACTCCGCTGCTCCCACACTACGTCACTCAATACCTAATTGTGTTCAGAAATTATTCACTCAGGCCTATTCCTTTTGTGGGTGATAATTTCGCAGGACATTTCGGCTTACTGGCATCTCTCTTGATGGGAGGAATTGCCATCAGACAGACGGTGGGAGAGTCGTGGCGAGGCACCTATTCATTCGTCCTCGCACTGCCGGCGTCTCGCATCAACGTGTTCCGAGTCAAACTTTCCGTGGGTGTTGCGACAGGGCTTGTGGTGGCTCTAATTCCCATCTTGCTATACGTCATTTGGGCAGCTACGCCGGGAACGCACGCCAGCCCGTTTGATTGGTCGATGACCGTCGGGAGTTGGGTCATGTGGTCAACGTTACCGACGATTTACTTGGGCGTATTCACGGCCGGCGTTTGGCCAGGCGGGTGGCTCGGAACAAGGCTATTGCCGGTGGCTGCCGTGGGAATGGTCGCCATAGTCGTTTCGCAGATTTCCGTCGCGATAGCGATTCCTATGGTGCTAATTATCGACGCATTGCTGTTGGTGGTCATCGAGTACGTCGTGACGACGCGCGACATTTCGTGAGGCAAATCATGAAACGACAAGGTCTGTTCGCCCCTCTGGTAGTCGCCGCTTTGTTGGCGACTGGGGTCTGTGTGGTGTGGGGGTTGCTCTTCTCTTTCCTATGGTCCGTTGGGGAGACCTTGAACCCGTCCACCACACCATACGAGAACCTGGGAATGACGACAACTGGCGAGCCGTTCATTACAACTTCCGAACGGGAATCGCCATACAGGACCACCTTTCGGACCCTCGATGGTGAGATGATAACGAAGGTGAATCCTTATAACCCCGAGTACATGATGCCCCCTCCTTCAAACAACAGTAGGCGGACAGGCAACACTTGGTGGTGGCGGTTACAGGCCTTTTATATCGCCGAGCCGGTTGAGAATTGGTTTTTCTTCCATGATGGGGCAGAGTACGGCCACGGATATTTTGTGGGTTACGATCAGAAATCGAAACAACTCCTGGGCTACATCAGTACCAATGGTCTGTCGCCCAACCTGCCGGATTTGGCTCATCAATTCTCCATTCCGTACGACTTGCTCGCCGGTAGTTTCGGTCCGAATGGCGCAGTTTCGTCGTCACAATCGCAAAGCCCGACGTACGAGCCGCGAGCCTCCGACAATTTTGATACGACGCCGACCAAAGTGCACATCATCGTGAAAGACAAACTTCTGGAAGTAAGTTTGAATCAGCGAACCGTGCGTGAGCTCGCACAAGAACCGAATGCTTTCGCAGTTTGCCAGACAACGCAGTCTCTCGAGTCTCCTTCAGGCGTCGACAACTTGCAAATAGATCTTCGCAACCGCGCGTCGATCGTTTTCCCGGCCGATGGCAGCCATCCGCGACGTGAGATCCCAATCCCGAACGAAATTCAGGATCTGCCGTGTACGGTGATCGGACTGAGCCAAAATGAGCTTCTTTTAATAGGCTACGAGAGGACCACGCCGACTACCGACTACAAGCTGTACTGGTTGGATGATCAAGGGCGGGTTACTCGCCAAAGAGCGGTTGCCGTAAAAACTGGCAACGTTGAAGTCTCGCCGCAACTCGTTTGGGCGGGGACTGGTTTCCTGGTCCCGAGCCCGTTGTCATTGGCGTTATTGGCGACGATCGTGAATCCGCAGCAACATTTGCAAGCGGGAAACGCGGATTCCTATGGGCAAGTAGTCACCATGAATTGGAAGCAATGTTGGCCAATATTTTTGTTGGTGACAATTGGCTCACTTGCGCTTGCCGAGACAACTCGCCGCAGGCACCGACAACTGGGCCAAGACTACGGTTGGATTTGGTTCATTTTCGTCTTCTTGTTCGGTGCGCCAGGAATTTTCGGCTATCTGTTTCATCGGTCTTGGCCTGTCTTGGAGGAATGCACTTCGTGCCGACAGCCGGTACCGCATGATCGGGATAGGTGTCGCGACTGTTCCGTCGTCTTTCGTGCGCCAAGTCGGCTGGGGATCGAGGTGATGGAGCGGGTGGAGGGTGAAGCGTGGAGGGTGGAGGGTAAAGAAAAGGTACGAACCCCTTCCTGACCGCGCCCCGCGCCCCTCCACCCTTCACGCTTCAGCCTCAACCCTTCACCTTAAACCCTTGACCCTCCCTTGGCAGCTTGGACAAAAAAACGTGGACCGCTGGGCCTGCACGAACCGTTTCACGATGCTGCTTGCGCAAGTCTTACAGGATTCTCCTTCCCGACCATAAACTCGGTGATACTTTTGGTAGCCGCCCGGAATATTGAGCGCATTGCGATAGGTACCATCACTGAGCGTGGACCCTTCGTGATGAATCGCTTCATTAAGCACGTGGCGCATAGCTTCGTAAATACGTTGCCATTCGGCATTACGTATCCTAGCGCTTCGACGCGTGGGATTGATGGATGCTAAATGGAGTATTTCCGAGGCGTATAGATTGCCGATTCCCGCAACCAAGTGTTGGTCAAGCAAGGCGACTTTGATGGCACGATGGGTTTTTCCGAGTTGCTCCTTGAACTCCGTAAGCGACACCGTCAGCGCGTCGGGTCCAATCTTACACTTGACAAGTTGCTGTTCAAATTCTCTGCACGAGAATAGTCGCACGTTTCCCAAACCGCGGCGATCCCAGAATAGGACTTGGGTGGGATTCCCTCGAAGCTCAATGCGGAACCGTAGGTGTTCCTGATCGGGCGGATCCGCTAAGAGAACTAAACCGGTCATGCGCGGTTCAAACACAATGGTGTAATCGTTATTGAGCCGCAAGACCACCCGTTTGCCAAGTCGATCGACGGCGATGACTCGCTGGCCTGTTACTCGGCGGCGAAATGAAGCCTCACCGGGCTGAATTAAGATCGGTCGGCAGCGGTTGGGAACGCGGTGTACATTCCGAATGCGAAGTCCGACGATACTCTGTATCCCTCGACGCATGGTCTCAACTTCGGGAAGTTCCGGCATAACCATCTCGTTGTCATCAGGATCACTCGCCATCTGGACGCGGAACCAATCATGGGGAGAATATGCGTGTTTGTCGAGTGTATCGATGTCAGAGCCGCCGCTGCGAGCCTTCCATTTTTTCCGAAAGAGCGAGACATGCCGTTTGATTCACGTGAGCAGCGCCGCATTATGGGGTGGTTCGCCACCGGAGTTACTGTT
The DNA here is from genome assembly GCA_031400345.1 of Planctomycetota bacterium. Lineage (GTDB taxonomy): Bacteria > Planctomycetota > Planctomycetia > Pirellulales > Pirellulaceae > JANNPR01. The sequence goes on from JANNPR010001005.1 coordinate 4,530, forward strand.
GTCACAACCAAAGTCGGTGAACAATTATGGGGAATGACGGCCAGCGCATTTTGCTCCCTATCACTCGATCCGCCCCTAGTGCTGGTCGCTATCGAAAAGAAGGCAACTTCGTACGAATACTTTTCTCGGAGTGATTGTTTCGCGGTGAACATTCTATCGGCGGCGCAACAAGACGTTTCCAAACGCTATGCGATGCATGGCCCCAAAGATTTTGTCGGGTTGAATATCAAGACTGCTGTAACTGGTGCTCCTATTCTGGTGGGTTCTCTGGGATACGTTGACTGCCGCAGAGTGAACATTTTGGCCGGAGGGGACCATGATATATTCATCGGCGAAATCCTGGCTGGTGAGGCAAACGATGGTGAACCGCTGTTATTTTTCCGCGGGACATACCGCAGCATTTCAGTTCCTGAATCATCTCAGTAACGAAGCGAGAACACTGATATCCACTAATCGACACTGATTAGATCGAGTGCTGTTGGAGCAAGTAATTCGTTATGCGGCTCTACACTGAATCCCCTCAGTGTTGATTAGCGGGGATCAGTGTTCCTGTTCTTTCGTAGTGACGCTCTTATGAACTCGCGATACGGCAAGGCACCTTCCTAAAACATCGACGTTGTTTTTTTCCAGTTGATTGGAAGTGAGGCTTTTCGATGCAGGCAAAATCGATTGATGACGAAACGGCAAACGCTCCTTCCTCGGTCGACGAGTTGGAGGAGGCGCTGAGTCGCCCTTCTCAACCGCTTATCACCATGTTTGCCGACTTGCGGGGCGATATTGCGTTCCTCGGGGTCGGCGGCAAGATGGGGCCGACCATGGCCAGAATGGCAAAACGCGCCACCGATGCTTCTGGAGTCTCGCGAAGAATCATTGGGATTTCGCGTTTCAGTTCGCCGGCGCTGCGGGATCAACTGAACGCCTGGGGAATTGAGACTATTTCCTGTAATTTGTTGCATGAAGAAGAAATGCTTGGTTTGCCCGATACTCCGAATATCATTTGCATGTCCGGCTTTAAGTTCGGCACCGGTAGCAACCCTGCCATGTCGTGGGCGATGAACTGTTACGTGCCGTCGGTCATATGTCGCAGGTTCCGCAGAAGTCGGCTGTCAGCCTTTTCGTCCGGCAATGTCTACGGTTTGGTGCCTACGGCTGGCGGGGGTTCACGCGAAACGGATTCGCCCCGGCCCGTGGGTGAATATGCGATGGCCGTTTTAGGACGCGAACGGATGTATGAGTACTTTAGTCGCGAGCTGGGAATTCCAACCTGCATCTTGCGGCTGAATTACGCGACGGAGTTACGCTACGGCGTGCTAGTGGATTTAGCCTTAAAGGTATTCAACGGCGAGCCAGTCGACGTGTCCACTGGTTACGTCAACGTGATTTGGCAGCGGGACGCCAATGAAATGGCGTTACGGTCGCTCGTTCACGGCACGGTACCGCCGAGAATCTTTAATATTGCCGGGTCAGAGATTTTGGTAGTGCGCGATATCGCCGAAACACTTGGGCAACTATTGGATCGACCCGTTCATTTCGTAGGCACGGAGGCCCCAGATGCGCTGCTGAATAACGCAATCGCGAGCTATCCCATGATTGGTGAACCGAAGACACCGATGGAAACCGTGCTTCGTTGGACAGCCGAGTGGATGAAGCGAGGCGGGGAGCTCCTTGGTAAACCGACGCACTTTGAATCCCGCGATGGTGTGTTTTAAATGGTGTGCACACGGATAGTAGTGAGTGTGATATTTGGCCTGTTATTAGTAGCGGTTGCCCGCGCCGACAGTACTGACCAGCAACCCAACGTGTTGCTGATCATTTGCGACGACCAAGGCTGGGGCGACATTGGCTCACATGGCAACAACCAGTTAGACACCCCCGTCTTGGATCGGATGGCTGCCTCCGGAGCTCGCTTCGACCGCTTCTTCGTTAGTCCTGTGTGCGCCCCAACAAGAGCTAGTTTGTTAACGGGTCGGTATCACTTACGTAGCGGCGTTTGGGGCGTTACGCGCGGGCACGAGAATATGCGAAGCAGCGAGGTCACACTCGGGGAAATGTTCAAAGACGCTGGATTTAGCACCGGTTATTTCGGCAAGTGGCACAATGGGGCGCATTACCCGCATCATCCGAACGGTCAAGGATTTGACGAGTTCTTCGGCTTTTGTGGAGGCCATTGGAACAATTATTTTGACACGACGCTGGAACGTAACGGCGAACCTATTCGCACGACCGGGTACATAACCGACGTATTGACCGAAGCCGCGTTGGCGTTTTTGACCAAGAACGCTGGAAAGCCCTTCTTTTGCTACTTGGCCTATAACGCTCCGCATTCACCATGGCAGGTTCCGGATCGGTACTTCGATAAGTACAAGGCTCGAGGCCTCGACGACACGACCGCGTGTGCCTATGGCATGGTGGAGAATCTCGATGAAAATATCGGACGCCTGATTAAGGCCTTAGACGATCT
>JANNPR010001309.1:0-2945 GCA_031400345.1 Planctomycetota bacterium
CCGGGACATAACATGATACTTAAAGCAACCGTGCGCAGTTGTCGTGGCAAAACGAACATTCATCGTGCTGCCATTGCGCGGCGTGCTCTCACGTTAATTGAGTTGCTTGTCGTGGTGGGCATTTCGGTTGTCTTGATGGCAGGAGCGATCCCGCTTTTGCGTTCCACGGTGCAAGACAATAAGGTTCGCGAGGCATCCCGCCTATTAAACATTTACATGGTCAACGCCAAGGCTCTGGCGGTGGAACGTGGGCGACCCATGGGTGTTTGGATCGAGCGAGGCAATACGGCTTCCGGAGTTGCTGGTGCGACGCTCAATCCCAATCTGGCGAATCAGTCGTCGCAATTATTTATTGCCGAGACTCCTTTGCCCTACGCTGGGGATGTCGAAGGCGCCACTACGGTTTTGTTGCGAGATGAAAATAACGACTCGGTTACCGATTACGCCTATTTCTCATTGGCGTCGGCTGGGCTGATGAACGCCTTAGTGAAAAAGGGTGATTTGATTCGCTTTAATAGTCAGGGTGCTTGGTACCTCATTCGACAAGACCCTAACCCGTTTACTATTCCGCCTTCCGGTCCATCCACTTACCGATTCTGGTTTTGTCATCCAGACACCCGATTTACGGTGTGACCAGACGGAAAGCCCGGACGCGCTGGATGGGACGACGATGGAAATGGCACCGTCGATGATATTTCCGAATTGGGATGGCCCAGCGTGCTCCCACTGTCGGACGACGTTTGGAATTCACCAACGCGAGGGCCGAATTCCGCAAACCAATTTCAGTCATTTCAAATTATGCGATCGCCAACTCGGTCTGCATCAAGTGCCTTGGAATTACCGGCTGGAGCGGTTATTGATCTGCGATTTTCCGGCACGGGGTTGGAAGGCAATGAATTCGCCGCGCTAGCGCCTAACGATACTTCGCCAGTCGTCATCATGTTCAGCCCCAATGGCAACGTCGATCGTATCATTCGTCACGGTTCCATTTTCGCTCCCGAGGGAGCTGCACATTTCTTAGTGGGGCGATCGGACGGGATGGTGGATGCAGAAAATTCTGCCGCGGTGCCCAATACGATTCCACGCCGAGGTAGCGCCTTGACAGTCACATACGACGCCAACATAGCCGATGCCACGAGTTTGTGGGTTTCGATAGGCATCCGCACGGGCACTACCAGTACCACCGAAAATGTTTGGACGCTGATGCTTGATCCACAAGGGGGCAACGTGGTGACCTTTGAAGCCTCGCTCCACGAAGCCCGTCTGTATGCTCGACGCGGCCAAGCTATGGGAGGTAGTTAACGTGATCGGTCTCACCGTTTCTCGATCATCAGCGAATCGATGGAAAAGGTCGCTGCCACGCTCGACAACTTTTCGTCGGCGCGTGGGTGTGACACTTCTCGAAGTTTTATTTGCTGTAGGAGTCGTGTTGATTGGGGTCCTTGCGGTGGCCGCACTCGTTCCACTTGCTTTGTATCATTCGGGGCGTGGCAATACGTCGGATCGCGCGGCGACGCTGGGGATTAGCGGTCGTCACAACTTTGTGGCATACGGCCTGTCGAATCCTTTGAATTGGCGATTGCCAAATGGTGCGCCGGTCTACAATCCTGCCAGGATTCCCGCACCCCCACATCTGGATTTCGGTCTTCCGGGAGGCGCATATCTTCCTGGAGGGGCCTTTCTGATTGACCCCGAGTTTGTGGCGTCGAATTTTGCCGCCACAACGGCTCACTTTAATGCCGCCGTGTTTCCCTACTACACGCAGTTGCCATACTCGAACCCCCCGAATCCTGGAAACGTTCTTGAAGCTCGTTGTCGCCGATTGAGTTTGGTCCCGTCAAATCGCGCACCAACGGCGGCCATCGCGACCTTCCCAATGCTACGTGGTGCGCAAGCGAGAAACTGGTTCTCGATGCACGATGAATTGGTGAATGAGCTTCCCAGTGACAAAATCCTGCCGCCGATTTCAAAGTACGAAACGATTTATCCTGGTCCCGATGGTCAGTGGGGACAGTCAGGTGTGGATGACAACAGCGACGGTGTTATCGATGACTCCGGTGAGGCATTGGCGCTAGGCTCAGACGACTTTGCGGGACGTCGTTCCTTTGAAGGGACGTTTTCGTGGATGGCCATGTTGGTTCCGAAACGCGATCAAGCGGGAAGTAATCGAGATGAATACACCATGTCCGTCATCGTTATGCAGCGCCGCGATCCAACGATGCGACCTTTTCTGGACGATAACGGTAACGGAGCCTTCAACGTCGGCGAGATAGAAACTGGAAACGAGCGTTTGGTGGATGTCATGGATATGCCGGGCCTGGGAATGGGCGGAGGTGAGGTCACACTGGCAGGACGCCCTAACGGTGTGCGACCGCCAAGCGTTGAAGATTTGGAAGTTCGTAGTGGTGATTGGCTGCTGCTCACTGGGACCTATGGTCCTTCGCCTGCGGCAGTTGAATTTAAATGGTATCGAGTAGTGGCGAGCGACGATGTGAATACCGGCTCATCCCCCTTCACGCGCAGCGTTACGTTGTTGGGGCCTGACTGGCCGATCATTCCAGCAGCAGGTACCGCCTGGGTCCAAGCCACAATCGTTCCGGGTGTCATTACGGTTCAAGAAGAAGTCGTTCGATTGGACTCGGTAATGATGGGCAATCAATAATCTACGGTTCTGAAGTTCGATTTCGTTTGGGCCATTTCGAATCAGTGCTGATCGTTTTGCGGGCTGGCGGTTAGTTTGGGCTGAAGGCAAGCCATTGGGACATGGGAACAGAGGAGAGAAGTCATGCGCAGGCGAACATCTCGTAGTCGCGGTCGTCGCGGAATAATCTTGTTGATTGTGCTTAGCCTATTAGCCATGTTCGTATTAATTGGCGCCGCGTTCGTGGTTGTCAGCAGCCGGTATCGCGACGCAATGCGATCGATCGGGCGGAAATACGAGCATT
>JANNPR010001033.1:0-2647 GCA_031400345.1 Planctomycetota bacterium
CTTTGAGCTTTCGGCAACGCTAACGCCGGCCGATCGCGCTCGTTCGAAAGCTTTCGAACGAGCGCGATCGGCCGGCGTTAGCGTTGCCGAAAGCTCAAAGTCTAGTGGACGTGTTGATTGCCTTCGGCTGGCGGGATGCACGCCCCAATCCAGTTTCTGTGCGCGATGACCAAGCGACCATGATTCAGCCACTGACATTGGCGAATGGAATCGCGTCCAATCGCATTGTCCGCCTATCCGATGACAATGCGTTAACAGCGGTGTGTTTACAAGAACGTCCTTTGGTCGATCTCATTGATGAGCTATTTCAACGAATTCTGTCTCGCGCTCCCAATCCAATGGAGGTCAATCTCTTCTGCGAATTGCTGCAGGAGGGATTCGAATCGAGACGAATCGATTTGGCTAACCACCCGGCGGCCCCAGCGCCAAAGCGTCGGCAAGATGCTGTGTCGTGGTCCAATCATTTGAGTGCCGAAGCTACCAGAATCCGCAATGAACAAGAGCGAGCTCTTCGCGCCGGAGACCCACCAACCCAACGACTGCAAAACGTTTGGCGAGAGCGAGCGGAAGATTGTATTTGGTCACTCCTCAATTCCCCGGAATTCATTTTCCTGCCATGACAAATCAACTCCTTAAGAATACGTGTACATCGAGTCGGGATGATCGCAGTCATCGCCGAGAGTTTCTGCGTGGGGCAGGCGTGACGGCCGGTGCGTTGACAATTCTCGGTACATTTCCGTTCAAGGAATTAATTGCGGAGGATGAGCAACCTCGGCCTTTGCCCCCTCCTGGGAAAGCCGATAGTTGTATTTTTCTATGGCTGGGCGGCGGCGCCTGCCACATCGATACTTGGGACCCAAAAGCCAAGGGCGATCCCGCGACGAAGAAGGCTGGATCCTATTACGATTCGATCTCGACGGCCGTTTCAGGAGTTCAAGTCTGCCAGCATTTACCTCGGATGGCGAATCTATTGGATCGGACCGTATTGGTTCGAACGGTCCATCATGATGTCGTCGATGAGCATGCGGCCGCGGTAAATCGTTTGCACACCGGTCGACCCACAGCTGGCACGACAATTTATCCGTCAATCGGGTCCGTCGTGACACAGCAGCTTGGAGCCCGGGGTGCCGGCGTGCCGGCGTATGTCGTAATGGGCTATCCCAGTGCCAGTCGTGGACCCGGATTTCTGGGTGCGAAACACGGCTACGTGTATCTCACGGACACCGCTGCCGGCCCCGCCGGGTTGAAGCGTCCTGAAGACGTATCTCAAGACCGCCAGGCTCGCCGGGATCGATTGCTGGGTGTGTTACGCGATCAGTATCAAGAACGACGCGCAGATCAACCCGCGGTGCGCGACTATTTAGCGGTCAGTCGCGAATCCGACAAACTGGCCGGCGCTACGTTCATGGAGGTATTCAACCTGAGGAGTGAAGCCGATTCGTTGCGTGCATCCTATGGTGGCGAATTTGGGCAACGATGCTTGTTAGCACGGCGACTCGTCGAATCAGGCGTGCGATTCGTCGAAGTCTCGTTTAACTTGAACTTTATCAACGGAACCGGTTGGGACACGCACAATGAAGGTCAACAACAACAGCATGTGTTGATCGAGCAGTTGGATCATGCTCTTGCGGCTTTAATAGAGGACCTTGAACGCCGAGGCAGATTGGATCAGACATTGATAGTAGTGGCGACGGAGTTTGGTCGCCCCCCGGAATTCGACGGCGGTGGCGGGAGGGGGCACTACAGCAAAGCCTTTAGTTTGGTGCTTGCTGGTGGCGGCCTTCGGAACGGGCAGGTGATCGGTCGGACCGACGAGTTGGGTAAGACCATTTTGGAACGTCCTGTTTCCGTCCCGGACGTTCATGCCACAATCTACCACGCCATGGGAATTTCACCCGAAGAGCTGCTGTACGATGGTGACCGACCCGTTCCAATTACCGACCATGGAATACCCATTCCCGAGCTGTTCGCGTGAATAAACGGGTTGCCGTGGAAAGAGAACCGTAGTTGCAACGAATACGTCGCAGCCAGTCTCCTGACCATCAACTGCCTTTTTGGCGGATCGAATGGATGTTTAGACTGGGCCTTTGGGAAGTTCCAAACTGAGGAGATAGGCTGTGTCAGCTGGTGATCCATTCCCGAACGAGATTACCGGGGGAACCGAAAATCCTTACGTTTCTCCCAATCCAACCGGTGTAATGGAGAAAGGGCTCGAGCTTCGAGGCTCGCTCGAATATACCCGAATGGTCAGTTATGCCTTCGACAATCCCAACTGGTTCATGAATCTGCTATTTATGGCGGTCTGCCAATTCATTCCGCTCATCGGACCGATCGTAATCATCGGCTACCAATTCGAAATTGTGGAAGCCTTGTACCGATCTCCTAAAGGGCGGTATCCCGATTTCGATTTCAATAACTTTGTGGACTATCTGAAACGCGGACTTTGGCCGTTCTTAGTAGCCATGGTTGCCTCTCTGGTAATCGTACCCGTGATGATGATCATGATGATGTTTTTGGTGGGAGGTGCATCTGCGGCTGCGGGAGTGAATGGCAATCAAGGTTCGGGGGCGCTGGTAGCTGGAATGGTGTTCTCATTCATCACGATTATGTTTGTGATCGGCGTCGCAATCAACGTGCTGATCATTCC
>JANNPR010001047.1:0-2659 GCA_031400345.1 Planctomycetota bacterium
CAATTGGAAGTGGCCAGCAGTTGAGCGACCCGGCTGATCCGTTGAGCTAGAAACTTGAAACCGCTACTTGCTCATGACACGGCCGTACATTTCTGGTCGGCGATCGGCAAACCTATCGATTTCGTGTTTTTTAGGAACACGTACAATATGCTTGTTGCGAGCTTTCTCTAAATCAATGTCGGCGTAGATCACGGTTTCATCTTCGTGCTGCGCCTGAGCTAGGACCCGACCGTGTGTGTCGCAAATCTTGCTCTTACCGATAAAGTTGAAGCCCCGTTCCGTGCCAATGCGATTCACTGCCGCATAATAGACATTGTTTTCCAATGCCCGCGCGTTGATGATGAAGTCCGCGGTGCATTCTGCTCCGGGAGGCCAGTTTGTGGGCAGCGCGATGAGATCAGCGCCTTCCAACGCCATGACTCGAGCCGCTTCTGGGAAAGCGCAATCGTAGCAGATATTCATACCCACTCGGAGCGATCCGGCTGAACACACACTAAACGGACGGTCACCCGGTGTCGTGAACCTGTCGATGCCCAGATAGGGCAGGTGAATCTTACGATAACTCCCCAGTACGCCTTCAGGTCCGATCAATACGCAAGCATTAAACAGCCGATCTCCATCTCGCTCGAGCATTCCAAACAGGGCGTAGGTGCTCAACCGATGGCAAGCATCCGCCATCTGCCGCGTGCTCGAGCCCGGAATCGATTCACCTAATGGCAGTGCCTCCGCGAGGCTGTCGAAGCAGTACCCAGTCAATGCGCATTCGGGAAAAATCGTGAGTAGCGCTTCGTTACGCCGGGTCGCTTCCAAAAACTCGATCATTCGCGTTAGATTTTTCGCAGGCTCTCCCACCATGACGTCCATTTGCACGCCGGCAATCCTAACAAACTTGGGCATACTGCCTTTCCTTTGGGTTGAAGGTGAAGCTCCCGCGGCAGGAAGCCGGCGGCATCCCACAGAGCGCCCACGCGTATCTGTTCAACGGCGCTTATTTACCGACTAGAATTTCAATCTTGCCGCTGGAGTCCGCCATTGCTCGCGACAAACCAGCCGTGTTGTAATCCGCAACCATATTACCGTTCCGGTCGACGGCGATAACACCGCCGTGACCCGGCTTTAGTCGATTCTGCAAAACGTCTTGTACCGCCTTTGCGAGATCGAGGTTCTTATAGGCTATCAAGGCCGAAATATCATGTGCCACAGCGTGACGAATGAAATGCTCACCCGTTCCCGTGCAGGACACAGCACAGGTGGCGTTGTCGGCATATGTCCCTGCGCCGATGATTGGCGAATCACCGATACGGCCAGGCAGCTTATCAGTCAGACCGCCGGTAGAAGTTCCTGCCGCAAGGTTGCCATGTTTATCGAGCGCCACGCAGCCTACGGTTCCCATATGCTGTTCGGGCGGGTTCTTTTGAGCCTTGGCGGCTTTTACTTTTTGCCATTCGGCGAAAGCTTCAGGAGTCGAAAAGTAATTCTGCTCGACCCGTTCGACCCCCATCTCGATGGCGAAGTGGTCGGCGCCATCACCGGCCAACAACACATGCGGAGTCTTCGTCATCACCAGTCGTGCTAGCGAGATCGGATTTTTGACAGTCTTTACCCCGGCGACAGCTCCACACGATTTGTCACGTCCGTCCATGATTGAGGCATCTAACTCGTGCCCCCCTTCGCTGTTGAACACCGCGCCACGGCCAGCGTTAAACAGTGGATCGTCCTCTAAAATCCGAATCGCCTTTTCGGTGGCATCCAGCGCCGTTCCACCGGACTCCAACACAGCTTTGGCGGCCAGCAGCGCATGTTTAAGTCCGTCCTTACGGGAGGAAAGTTGCTTGTCGGTAAAGCGATCATGGCTTGAGATCGCACCTCCGTGTATTACCACCGCGTACTCTTTACGGAGTACGGGTGATTTCGACTCCTGGGCGCTAAGCATTCCTGTCCTCGTGCAGAGCATTGAGGTAATTATCGCGCAAACAGAAAACGTCCAGTTGTTCATGGGACATCGCCGCTCCATAAAGAAAATTCGCCACAGCGAACGCTCGTGTGCAAGTATCTTTCGATCACATCGACGTCGCAGGATGTTCTGGGGCCAATACCCTTAATTCACGGGGGAGTGGGAAGTAGACATCCTCGCTACGAATCGAACGGGTTTCGACCTCTGCATTGAATCGGGCTCGCAGGAAATCCAGGCACTCTTGCACGACCGATTCTGGAGCGCTTGCAACAACAGGAACATCCCCGGAGACGAGAGCAGCTGTATCCATTCCCGCGTGTTCTTGCCCTGCGCCTTCTTGCGCTTGTGCCTGTGGTTGCTCGACCGGCTCCAGGGCAAACGCAAAAGCCTCGGTAGACGCATCCGCCTTCCATGCCGGTTCGCGGGGCACGGGGAGTCCATACGCTTGCACAATATTGGAACCAACCACCGGCAACTCTGTAGCGCCGGCGGTTGCGGTGGGGAGCGACAGACTCGACGGGATCGGCACGGGTAAAGGCCCCCAAGATGCCCAGGCCGGTAACAAAGGCCCGGACCCGGCGAGAGCAACACCGTCTGGTTCGAAGTTGGCCTCGTCCACTGGCGATCGACTAGGAAATTGCCCAGCATCGGGAAAGGACGTGAAACCAAAGTCTGGCGATTCGAGGACCGAACCACCTGCCGCAG
>JANNPR010001049.1:0-5706 GCA_031400345.1 Planctomycetota bacterium
GCGCGCCCGCGACGAAAACAAGAAACAAAAACGGAGGATTGCAGGAGAAACAAATTCGAGACTATCTCGGGATAGATTCTTGAAGCAGCCTTGGCAGTACATAAGGTCCGTGGGAAGGAACTTCTCCGTCTTCAACTTATCGTTGCGGCGGAAATCGTCCAATCGTACTTAAGCGCTACCGGCCCCTACTCGGCCTTCTCCTTAACTTCAATGCCCCAACCCTGTCATCAAGCGAATCGTTCTCTAGCTGCTATTTCGTGTTTTTGCCTTTCGTGCTTTCGTGATTCGTATTGGATCCAAGGCGCGAAGGCGGCGATCTGTCCACTTCCTCGGCCGGAGCGGCTGTTGGCTCACTGAGTTCCGATCCGATCAAGATCTCATGCGCCGGGCACACGTCCGCAGAGTATAGATTAGACGATGAATCGATTGGGCCAGGATCCAGCCACAATCCCTGGTTATCTAACTGCATTGTGCCAAGATCAAAGTCAAGAACTCGGCGTAGCACTTCGTAATTCACCCAGACGCTTAGAAAATCATTTTGGGCATTGAGTAGATCCGATAATGCGGAGACAGAATCGCGAGCAGCCGTGGCGCCCGAGGTATCGCTGGGAGTTTCCGTTTGAATGGCGTCGTTGATGATGATTTGTTCGACAGCCGACAGCACGGCATGTCTGCGAGCTTCGAAGTTGATTTGATTCGCCTCGGCGGTGCGTAGCGTAACTCGCAAACCGCGTGCGACCTGATCAACGAATTGCACGTAACTGCGTTTCGATTGTTGATACTCGATCAGCGATTGCCGATAGGTGTTTCGTTCTGCGAGTCGCGTGATCGGTGAATCCCATTGCAGGCCAACTCGCAGACGCCCCGTAGCGCTGCTCAGCGCCAACGGATTGTCGCCTACGTTGGCGATGTCGCCGCTGAATACAACGTCAAGCGTTCCTTGAAGCTGGTCTGCATTGAATTGAATCAACCGCCAGCCATCCACAACGGCAGCCCGGGCATTCATCCAGTCCAGCCGATTTACTCGGGCAATATCCAGCGCCGTGACGGGATCCAAATCGATGGGAATTAACACGACACTGTGAACCCGAGCTCGAGCCTGCAGTAGCATCAAGTTCAGGGTATCGGACGCTAGGTCAGTCACGAGTTTTGGTGCGACGAAAATCACGCGCGCTCGAATTCGATCCGCTATTTCAACTCCATCAAGCGTTGGCCCCTTACCTATTAGGTCCTCGAGGTCCCAAATAAGTCCGGCCAACGGCTGTTGCATCGCTCGAAAGCGTTCGGACAACTGTTGTTTCTGTTCCTTGAGCAGCTTTGGCAGCGACTCCAACTCGGCCGGATCAAAAACGGCGGGGTCGATTTCTAAAGCGGTTTGCTCACATAATTCCTCTTCCGTCAAGTTAGTTCGTCGAGATCTTACGATGATCTTTTCGTGCAGCCGTTTAATTTGTTCGACCCGTTGTGGCAACGCTTTTTCGAATCGCTTGGTGTCGTCTTCGGTCAGGGGTAAGAGTGTGTCCAGCAACCGATTGCGGAACGATTCGGTCTGTTTCACGTGAGCCAAGATGCTAGCCAGCGAGTCGGCGACCTCGGGAGTCCATTCCAACTTATTCTTAGCGACGCCCCCAGCATCTCGGACATTCTCTTCGCGTTCTAAGAGTGTTTCGGTCGTTCGGCCCATGTTGCGAAGCAAGTCTTTCAAGCAGCCATGCAATTGCAGAATCTCCTGGTCCAGGAGTCGCAACGGGTCAATCATCTGGTCTTCAATTGTCAAATCCAACTGTGGCGGTAGGCCCAGATTGACCTTGTACGTATCCAGAGTCGATTCGTAGTCATACTTGGCATTCAGCAATTGACTTTCCGCATTAAACAGGGCTTGTTGGGCCTGTGCAACTTGCAAGCTGGCGCGAAGAATTCGAGCCTTGTGTTCCTTTTCCATACCCGGTAGACCCTCAATCTTCTTTGTCTCTTCAAGGGATTCGCGGAGTTGGATGAGATTGATGCGCAAGCTGGTGATGTTGAATTCGCGATTGCGAATCGTTTGCTGAATTTGCAACAGACCGAGATAACCGCCGGCAATGCCAGCACCGGCGCTGGTTCCAGCTCCGCCCCCGGTTTGTCCGCTGCCAACGCGCCCGAAGCCGCCGCCGCCGACGCCCGAAAAACCATCCAGTCCCGCACCGCCGAAAAACCCGCCGCGGCGAGACGGCCCGGTTCCCGGATCTCGTCCCGTCAAAAGTTGAACATAAAACCCGTGCTGGTACCGTTGCATAGCCCGCACGTTTCCCACCAGGGTACGCTCCGCAACCGTTAAGCGCTCGAGCACACGGTCCCGGCCGGCGTTGCGTAGCAGTGGTTGAATTAACGAAAAATCCAAGAGTGTGCTGGCGGAGTTCGTATCCGGACCCGAAAACTCCCACATCAACGAATTCGCAAAACCAACGACTAAGTCGGTCCCGGTCGCGCCTAACTTTCTCAGACGAACCCCGCGACTCGACGGAAACGTGCCCGCGGTCAAAGTACTGCTCGACACCCCCGAACCATCACGCAGAGGACCGTCCGCTGTGTACTCGATGCCGTAGCCAGCGAAGAACTGAGTATCAAATCGAAAGCGTTCGAAACTGACGTCTAACGCCGAAAGGTACAATTCTTCGTATTGTTGCTGGTAACTGCGGGAGTGACGCAGACCTAACCGCACTGCCTCATCCGCGTTTACAAGCATCTCCCCGCGTTCATTTAACGGTAGATGGGCCGCCCAGGTGGGGTTCTCAAAATAGGGTGTGTTTCCGTTGTCGTGCCAATGCTTCCACCCCTTTTTTCCATCGACACAATGCATCAATCGATGCGATACAGGATCGTCGGGCGGCATGGGCGGACAATCTGGATTGTTGGGATCATATAAGCGGGACTCTGGATTAACGGCAATCGTAAAATCTTCCAATGCCCAATGCGGATGTTGGGCTTTCTCGTTGACCAGATGAGATGCATCCTGATCCGCTCGCTGGCGGTAGTAACTGCGATGGCAACCGGACGCCGACAACCAAGCGGCCAGTCCAACCGCGATGCAGGCGGCACGGCGTTTCGTAAAACGTGCCGTCATCATGAAGGCACTCCGCAATTTTGAGCGGCCCCGCTGTCTCGGTCGGTCACATCGAAGCAACGCAAGACCGGCGTCTCCCGCGCGATTTTCGAGATTCTCGACAGCAATTCATTGCCTCGCTTGATTTCCTCTCGTGAGATGCGCTCCTGCATGCGGACGGTCCAAGATGTCAGATCGAGTAGTACCTCGTCGACGATTCGTGAGCCGCTTGTGGTCAAACGAACCAGTTGGCAGCGGCGATCGCGCTCGGGCCGTTCGACGGTAACTAGCTCGCGCTTGCGAAGCTGATCAATTGCGCCGCTCGTGCTGCTTGGCGACGCTCCCACTTTCTCCGCAAGGGAAAGTTGGGGAACCCCATGGAGCTCATCCTGGCGACACGCCAGTAGAATCAGGAAGGCGATGTCGCTGAGCCCATACGCCAGAGTGTGATTCGATAACGATTTACGAACCTCCCGCTCGCAGACAGACAATAGGCCGATCAAGCCTGTCCAATCTTCGCTCAGAAACCCATTGGGAGTCGTCGTAATAGGCACAATCTGTGCGCCTTGGACGCCACACGGAGTGTGCCCACTACTGCTAAGTGCCGAGTCCATTAGGAGCCTCATAGTCTCGAGAAATGACTTTGGGACCGTCTATTTCCCACCAATTTTGGCGAATTCCAACTCCGGAATGGAACCTTAGTTCTTCATCGCAGTTGAGTAGTTCACCTGAGCCGCAGCAGGCGGACGGGTCGCCCGGTACCGACGCCAATTTTTGCGAGTTGATCGACACGTTCCTTCGAAATACGATTGCATCGATGCAAAATGATTCATTGGGTAGCAAAAGATTCGGGATTAAATCATTCGAACTTGAAGGATTGTGCCGACTTTGCGGCATTCTCTAATTGCCTAATGTCTTGAATTTTCGGAGGTTGCGTATCCAACCAGGTTTGATAAGTGATTGACGCCCTAGATAGCCCAATTTATTATCAAACAAGGTCTAAATTCTTCCGACGACTGGGTTTGGTCGTTTCGCGAGATAACTCCACATGAATAATGCGTTGATTTACCAGGTCGCAGTCGGGCTGCTTGTAATCTTTATGATTGCGGCGACTGTTTTCTCCACCAAAGTCTGGCGCTGGCACCACTTGGTGTGTCTATGGTTAGTGATGCTTAGTGCACTTTGGTTTTGCTATCAGGCGGCGCTCTCGGCGAAAACCAGAGTCCTTTTTACGCGAATGCACGCAGAGAACGAGAAGAAACTCGATGACGTCCAAACCAAGAACAAGAGGTTGATGTACGGGGATCTACACGAAATTCTTCAAACCGACGATTCGTTACGTGGTTTGCGACACAAGATCGCACGCTCATTAGTGGATCGAGGTCGAGTGTGGCGTAACTGCGCACCTGCCGGAGTTCAGGCTGACGGTACCATTACGTTGAACCTGATTGCTGCTCCCGCCGTTCCCGTCGTGCCCGATCCAACGGTAGCGCCGCCGGCTGCCGTACCGGGCGCTGTCGCTCCTGGAGTCGTAGCTCCTGGAGCTGTTGTCGATCCCGCCGCAGTACCAGCCGCAGCGCCCGAGTCGGAAAAAATCGACCCTAAGACAGTTCTTTATGCATTCCTCGAGGGACAGGGGCCTCAGCTGGGTTTGCCCGTCTTGTATCTCGGCGAGTTCAGAGTCACCACGTCTACAGATACCTCGATCAACGTCGCATCTATCTTGGCGTTGCCGACGAGACAAATTCCTACCGGAAACTGGGCCTTATATGAGTCGATGCCTTTAGATGGCCACGATGCCTTTTCCGAAATCGACGCCGTTTCCGACGAGAACCACATTTTTGGCGCGGTGAATGAGCAAGAAGTGCGTGCGTTGATGCCGAAATGGCAAGGACAAACTGATGAACTATACGACGCCAAGATCCGCGAGTACCTTCGAAATGGAACACCCGCAGCCGATGATGACCCTCCGGAAAATATTTGGTTACAAGTCAAGTTTCTAAAGGATTACGAAATTCAAGTCGACGCGGACACGGCCGTATCGATGCTCGACAATCGTTACTTCGACAATACGGGCCGAGCAATAGTCGCTAGCCTTCAACAAGGTGAACCAACCAAATTCAAACCCAATGACTTTGGCGTATTCCACCAGGAATTTGCCAACCAGTTGATTGTTCAGGGAACTGCCGAAAAAGTTAAGCCGATCTATGTGCGCAAACTTCATGATTACTGGTTCGCGTTTCATGAAATAAGTGATCGTATGAATAAGGTGGCCATGGAAACAGAACGCGTGCAACGCAATATGCTCAAAATCGATGAATCGAACAAAAAATTGCTCGACCAGATTGCCTATCGCGAACAAGAAAAAAAGAAGTTGCAAGAAGACTTGGCAAACGTGCGAATCGAACGCGACGCGATCACAAAGTATGTAGCTGGACTGCAGAATTTGTGGACGGAACGGAAACAGCTTCTTAGCCAGTTGTACCGTTCGAATAACGCTCTGGCGGACGAGATTCTTGAGTTATCTCGCCAACTGAACCAACAGGTCAAACCAAGCGATCTGCAATCGACGGCCATGTCGAACTGAGTTACCCATCAGGAAATTGACGGCAGTATTCGTACAG
>JANNPR010001148.1:0-4822 GCA_031400345.1 Planctomycetota bacterium
GCACCGGTGCGTAGGCGATGCCGTTGCCGACGAAAATCTGGCCTCCGGCGCCGGGCAAAACTACGGATCCCCGTGCGACCATGTTCAGCCCGTCGAGGGTGATGGCCCGAAGAGTTCCAGTGGCTTGGTTCAGTGTGTAGAGAGTATTTCCCTCGATGGCGAGGCCGGTGACCACCTGTTGGTCCACTTGCAAGGTCTGACGGACTTCGTAAGTAACCAAGTCAATGGATTGGACGGTGGACCCAGCTGCGACGAAGGCCAGTCCATCCAAAACTTCCACAAGCGAGGCGCCGCCTTCGACTGGTACCGTTTCGATAAGCGTGGGCAGCAAGGGATTGGAGACATCGACGATATGTAGGCCCGCCGAACCTGCTGCTAATACTGCCAAATTGCGAGCCGTGTCCAAGCCCACATCGGTGCTTACACCTGCCAGGTTGAGCTCGCTCAAAATGATCGGTGCCGTGGGAAGTGTCAGGTCCACAACGGCCAGACCGTAGTTGCCGGTCGCCACATATGCGGTCTGGGCCGTGGGATCGGTGATCGAACCTTCGATCACGAGCTCGTAGGCTTCGCCTTTCAGTATCGCACCTCCAACGACGCCCGTCGGAAACCCCAAGCCGCCGAGCGGATCGAGTCCCTGCGCGATCTCCGCGAAGTCCGAGACGCCATCATTATCGGTATCGATATCGTTTAGTCCTGTACCGACAGCGAACTCCACGTCATCGGGTAGGCCATCGCCATCCGTGTCGTGAGACGTGCTGGCCAGAAAGTAGGGGGTCAGGATCGGCGCGGTCCCCAAAGCCGGTGTTACGTCGTATGCATGGGCGATCAGACCACTCACGGGATCGAAGATCACGTAATGGATCGCCTCATCTAGCGGCAGGAAGAAGCTCCAGTTGCCCGCGTTGTCACTGATCTGGCGCAGCTCGGGAGCTCCAGCCAGCAGATGTGTCTCAAGCGTTACGAAATCGTTGCCGTAATCGAGGGCCGTCGGTCCGTTAACAAGACCCGTCCCGACGACGGCCTGCCGAACGACCGGCGTCTGGGGATCGTCCGAAACGATCTCCATGACGCCTCGCCGCAGGCCGGTGGTGTCTGGATCGAACGAAACATCCAGCATAAACGAACCGCCGGGAGCGATAACAAGCGGCTGGCCCGGACCAAAACCGACCGGTAGTCCACTAACCGCGAACTCGCTCCCCGCCGCAAAGAGCACGTTAGTCACCGTCAACGGACTGGCACCGATGTTTCGCAGTTCGATGGCGTCATCACGCACGACGGCGTCGGCCAGCGTTTCGCGGCCGCCGAGATTGTTATTGGCCATATCAAACCGGATGTCGCCTTCTGGGGCGAGTCCGAATCCCGCTAGGACGATTTTGGTCTGAGCCGTCGCATCATTCGAGTCAATGACGAAGGTTGCCGCGGCAACTCCGGTCTCGACAGGGTCAAAGCTCAGCGAGAGGGCAAGCTCCTCGCCTGGGTGGAGAATGGTCTCGAGAATATCAGCGTTGGCGAGGAATTGCCCCAGCGAGTCGACCACACGGGCGGAACGAAGCACGAGGTCTTCCGTGCCGTAGTTGAGGAGCTTGACCGGGACCGTGACCTCGGTACCAGTGCTGCCATCAACGCCGACTGTGCCGAAGTCGATCTGGTCAAAAATCAATTGATCATCGTCAGTCCGGACCGCCAGGAATGGACCATTGGCCAGTTCCAATTCGCCGCCATCTGACGGTCCGCGACTGCTGAACGGCTTGGAGTTCCCAGCGTCAATATGGGCAATGAGATAGTCGAAGGCGCGTGCGGCTTCCTCGGTGGTAAAACCAACCTTAAGACCCAGTTGCAACACCTCCAGAGTCAGCTTGCTTTGGAACGTGCTATTT
This sequence comes from Planctomycetota bacterium, assembly GCA_031400345.1. Lineage (GTDB taxonomy): Bacteria > Planctomycetota > Planctomycetia > Pirellulales > Pirellulaceae > JANNPR01. The sequence continues at coordinate 1,881 of JANNPR010001148.1, forward strand.
CCGTCAAGGTCGAGGTTTCCGCCGAACATCACGTCATTGCGGCCCAAAACGGCTCCGACTTTTACTTCATTGTTAATCCTCACGGCTGTGACTGCATCTCCGATCGTCACGACTGGGAGAGCCAAGCCGTTAGTGCCGCTGGCGGTTAGGAGGGGGACATCGGCGCCTTTCAGATCTCCGATATAACTGACGGTGTACGGGCCACCTGCCGGCCCCGTCACCGACACGTTCGTACCCAAGCTTGAAAGGTTTTGCAGCGCTGCCTCGACGTCACGGGCGGGCGCGTTTCGCACAAGTGACCCTGTGGTTTGTTTCTCAAACGTCAATGTAAATTCGCTCGTCGCGTTCCCACCCGTCACCCTGACCAGCTGTCGTTCGCCAGCTGTGTTTAGATCCGGACCGGCTTGCGCGGCGTGGAACACTCCGAGTGTATGCGCAACTTCGTGAGCAGCATTAAATGCGAGAACGTTCACGAACTCCTGAACAGACAAGTCCAGGGGGTGTTTGCCCGAAATAGGAATTCCCGCATCGCCGCCAGTGGGCCATTCCCAGTGGTTATCGACGTACAGCTCCACGATGCTGGCGTACGACTGATTGAGGGCGTCGGCCAGGTGAAAATTCCGCTCCGTTTGGCTCCACTTGTTTCGGTTTTTGTAAACTTCGATGATCTGCTTCGCCCTATCCACACCTCCACCCGGAGCGGAATTGCCGTAGAGGTCCATTTGAGCATTCGACAACGTCATCCAATTCAACAGGACAACGTCGGCACCGAAAACATTGTCTTCGACGGCGATTCCCCGCGATACGTTGGCAAACAGGTCAGATACCTTGTTGGCGACGGCATCAATAATCGCGTTGCGCTCCGCCGGATCATCAATCAGGTCGCGTTCGGTCTGAGTGAGAAGAATGGGATTGACAACAGTCGCCGGCGATGTGCCGGCCGCCAGCGTCGCCAGCACTGGATCAAGCCCGCTCTTATTGATGTTAATCCGGATCTTCGGCGTGCCCTCCCCCTTCAACACGAGGGTTCCCTCTGGGATAGGGTTGCCCTCGGGGTTCTTTACGATCAGCAACGTTGTAATGTTTTTCCCGGTTGACTCGGGATCGAAGAAGAGCCCATCGGTCGAGTCTACCGAGCCCGTTACGCCGAAGTTGATGTCGGCAACCTGCAGGTCTGGTTTGGGACCAAAGAATTCTAGTGCCCGCCTGCGCGTCACAAACGCGGTACCGTCATTTAACGTATCAATGAATTCCAATACGCCGTCGTCGTGGATACTGTCGGCCGCATCCAAGAAACGTGTAATGTACAACTTCTTGTTGAGCAGCAGCGCATCGGGCTTGCCGCCTTGCCGAGCTTCAATCCGAACATTGACGCCAATAAATTGATCTTCGTCCACGTTCTGGACATGGTCCAACCAGTCTTTAACCTCGACCTTGATATTTTTTTGCTGACCAGGAAGGAGCGAAAACTCCTGGCTCGCCAATCCTTCGAGGAACACAAAGCCGGGACCCTCCAAGGCAATCTTCACGAGCAGCGGGGTCGCGGCGGCGTTCGCCGGATCACAGAGATCACCCGCGAACTTTGGCTTAGCGGCATTGCCGAAAGAGAGTACGAACTCTCCCTTGTCGTCCTTGAAGAAGTAGTCTCGGAGACCGTTTGTAACCGGGATTGGCAGGACTTCGACGGGCGGCAAATTGTTGGGCTGGCACGGGGGATTACTTGGTCCCCCTGGCGGCGTCAGTCCGTGCCAGCCCGGATGGGTGATGCCGGTGCCGGGATCCGTGCTCGCGGTGAGCCCATCCGCGGAAACCGTGGCCGTCCCCTCGATCACCAGCCGGCCCGTGGTGTGATCGAATGAGAGCAGGTTGAGCTGGGAGCCGGGAGCGGCATTGAAAACGTTGGGGAACGTCATGGGAACCGGTGTGTTGAAGCGGTCGATTCCTGGGGCTTGAATGGTGATATCGAAGGTGTGCTGTAGCAGGCCGGGCGGCAGCATGTCACGCACCAGTTCCTCCGGCACCGTACTGATACCGATCTCTCCTCCAGCGAGCGGCTCCCCGTCGTGACCAATCAGGCTGCCCGGCTCGACGGTGATGGTCAGAAGCGAACGCTCCTCAGGCGTAAGGCCCTGCGCGCTCTCGGGATCAACCGTGATGACCGTCAGCTCTGTCGCGCTCAACTCCTGCAAGATGTCCGTTCGCAGCCGCGGTAGATAGACTTCCCGGCGGTCCGCATTGGCCAATTGCTGCTCGAGGGTTCCCATGGTCCCCATGGCCGTGTTGGCCTGGCCGGCTCGCAGGTTCAGATCCATCACCATCTCTGGGAAGAAAACACCGGCTGGCGGGTTGGTCGCGGTGCGACCGTCGATGGCCAGTTTTACATTTCCCGCAGGAACGCTCTCGAAATGAAAGTTCCCTTGGGCGTCCGTGATGGCCACCTGCGCCTCCAGGCCGATGACGAACACTCTCACTCCGACCAGCGGATGCAAGAACGTATCGTCAGCCGTATGCAAGACACCGTCGGCGCCAGGCCGGATGTCGTCGAACGACATCGGGACGAGGTCGGGACCCGGGTCGACGACTTGTCCGGACAGCGACGTTCCCAAAAGGGGCGACAAGCTCACGGTCCGAAACGTCGTCTCAAGCAACCCCCCCGCGGCGCCGTCGCTGTCGGCATCGAGCGGCGTCCCGCCGTCCGCAGCAACGATCGTCGAACCATTGATGTGCAACGTTATTTGCGACCCACCAGGCATCGGATCGGCAAAGAATAACCAGGCGAACGATCCGTCGCGCGCTGGGACGATGGTGGCTGGAAGTTTTGCACCCGTCGTGTCGGTGGCGTAAAAGTTGTTGCTGTTGAGCGAGGCCGGATCGACCGGACGCGAGAAAAACACTTGTGGCCGGAAGGTCGAGCCAACATCGTCGGACCCGCTGGTCGGAGT
>JANNPR010001153.1:0-6684 GCA_031400345.1 Planctomycetota bacterium
TACAAGCACAACGCTGTCGCAATTCTGTCGAAAACACTTAAGGGCGTGCCACGCGATTACTCGTGGGATAGAGGTTGCGGCCCACCTGTTCGTCGGGGAAGAATCGAATGCCGGTGCTGTTTTGCCACTCATCCCGTAACCGATCGAAGACTCGTAAATGAATGGGAGCCGAAGCCTGCAGAGGTCGAACTCCTTGTGCCACCAATCGGACGCTGACAACGGCGGCCGGAAGCACGTCCAGATCGAAGTCGGGATGCATCGACTGAAACGGCAAGCGAAGCAGCACACCTTGTGATCCCACATGGGGAATCGAAACACGACGATTCCAACGCCCCAGTTCAACAAAAGCTCGACGCCCCCGAAACGAATCGAAGCGCCGTCCTATCAATGTTACGATTGCCTGAGCCTCGATCCGCCCAACCTCAATCGGGCCACCAAGGGCGCCCGGGCCAACAACCGGAGCGATGTGCACCGATAAGCCGTCCGATTCTACATCTCCGTCCCAGTTGGCTACTCCCGCGTCAATCGACAGAGATTCGATATGCGGCGATGGCCTGCGGATAGACTGGATCGTAGGAACTGATTGAGCGATCGGATCGGCGTCGTGTGGCGTTACAAAGAAGTCGTCCGCCAGCTTCTGGGCGAATTGGGCGGCCACAGCGCGAAACTCAGCAGCATTGTAAGATGCCGAAAGATGATGCACGTGCGATACATCGCTCCAGTCGTATGCCCGACTGATCGCCACATTCCGCCCCGTCGTTCGCAACCATAAAGACTCGCCGTTGGTACGCTCGTCCACCTCACCGTTCAGCACTCGGCCGTTATTGAGTTCTACCGTAACCTTCTCCGCTGCGGCAGCGACAGTTGCATTCGCAAATCCAGCGACCGTGATGGCTAGGAGCGTCACGAAAATGTTAGCGGGGATTTTTTTCATAAACAATCACTGCGCCGAACGGCTGAGGAAAAGACGATGGTGTTGTGAACTCGTCTACAACGCAAGGCGGATGCCGGTGAATTTGGTCGAGGGCATTTGACAGCCTTAAGCATGGCCGTATCCGCCTCTTAGATTCGGTAGGAATTGCTTCCTGCTGCATTTCGAACGCCATGAGAGCTGTTGACTTTGGGCAACGCGTGGGCAATTCGCCACGTTTGTACATGACTGCACCGAACCCATTGTGGACAAACTTGCTCAAGTTAAGCAAGTAGCGTTAGATAAACCCCTACCGGCTTGCGGTCTGTTGATCTAAGAGTTTTCTTATGTTGTACGCGGTGTACGCCCAGAAACACAGAATCGCCCTGTCCAAATGGGCTGAATTGAATGCGAAAAGATCTTGCAAACTTCGGTTGGACGGGAATACTGGCACTCGTGTTTTAGTAGGATGGACACTGCTGCCCGTGGCCTGCTTTTGGACGGGCAAGCGGGCCCGTCCTACGAACTTGTTCCTGAACAGGAACTATGACTGGAGCACGTAAGTCCATGATCGCGATCATCGATTATCAGATGGGCAACTTGCGAAGCGTCCAAAAGGCATTCGAACGCGTCGGGCACGAGGCCCTGATTACCAGTGATCCTCGCGATTTGAATCGGGCCGAGAGGGTCGTGTTGCCCGGCGTAGGTGCATTCGAGGATGCCATTGCCGAACTTAAACGTCGCGATCTTGTCGAGCCAATCCGCGACGTAATTGCGTCCCAAAGACCTTTTCTTGGAATTTGCCTGGGACTGCAACTTCTATTCGACGTCAGCTACGAGGGGGGCGAATTCTCCGGCCTAGGAATCATCCCGGGCAAAGTTGTCCGATTCGATTTGCCACGGGAATTCAAAGTACCTCACATGGGCTGGAATCAAGCGGAGGTGCGGCGACCGGCTCCGATCCTTTCGAAAATTGCAGAAGGGTCGCATTTTTACTTTGTTCATTCCTATTATGTCATCCCCGACGACGCAAATGTGGTGGCGATCGAATCGGTGTACCATCATCCCTTCTGCGCAATGATCTGGAAGGACAACTTGTTTGCAACCCAGTTCCATCCTGAAAAGAGTCAATCGATTGGCCTGCAACTATTAAAGAGCTTTGCGGAATTACCGTCGGGCGTACCTCAAATAGCGAGGTAATCGGGTTATGTCCAAGCGTGTTTCACACAGCATTTTGGACCCTTGGATTACCGTGCCGTTCAAACGGTACTATCCCTGGTTACCTATTCCAAAGCCATTTCCACCCGAAGGGATTGTGTTATTCGGACATCTCTGTGCACTTGTCGGGGGCGTAGGTTTTGCCTATTCGACTCGCACATGGTGGGGCGGATTGGTAGCAGCCGCTGGCGTTTTCGCAAACCATTTTGCCGATGTGTTCGACGGTACGCATGCCCGCGCCACGAACCAATGCCGAAACGGCGGCGAGTTGCTGGATCATTTCACAGACCCACTCTCTTTCTCCTATTGGATCTCGGGACTGGCCATTGCCATCGAGCGAACGGACCTGGGTATGGCGGGGCTAATCGTATTGTTTGCGACAGCCGTGCTGACGAATATCCGAGCCAAGATTATGGGTGAGTTTGCACTCGCGAGTTTTGGTCCAACCGAGTTTAAAACCTTGCTTTGCTTATTTGGAGTCTCAATATCGGCCATGCATTGGTCTGGGTTTTCAACCGAGGCAATACTGCGGTCTTCGTTCCGGTGTTTTGCAGGGCTTCTGGGCGTTGGCGTCGTGCAGCTGGTCGTCAATTTGGTTCGTTCCGTCCGCGAAGTAAATGCTCACGGAGCTGCGGCAGACACGAGCGAGTGGGTTACTACCCGAGATTCGAAACACTAAAGAAGGGTCATGTCGCTGATGAACGGTCTCTCTACTGGTTGCAAAACCCGCGGACCAAATGGCGGTCATGGGTGAAATGCATTTTGCTCATTTCAGAATTTCTAACAATTCGATCTCAAAGATGAGCACGGCATTAGGTCCGATTTCAGGAGGGAAAACATCAGCGCCATAGGCTAGTTCGGTCGGGATCACCAACTTCCATTTGTCCCCGACCTTCATTTTCTGCAACGCCTCAATCCAACCTCGGATTGGTTCGCTCACAGACATTTCGGCGGGTTCACCGTTCAATGAACTATGAAAAACCGATCCATCAATTCGTGTTCCCTGGTAATGGATCTTAACCCGGTCCGTCAGCTTGGGGCTGGGTCCCGCGCCTTGTTTGATCACAGAGTACTGAAGGCCGCTCGGTAACGTGACGACTCCTTTTTTGATCCTATTCGTTTCTAAGAAAAGTTTGCCTTCCTTTTTGTTCTTCTCGCTGAGTCGTTTGATACGTTTTTCTTGCTTTATCGCCGTATCGCGCTGAAAGGACTCCAAGGCTGATTGCAGCTGCTTGGCGGGCAGTTTTGGTTCTTTGCTTTGTAGAGCATCCAGCATCCCCTCGACTAATTCGTCAAGATTTAGCTCCAAGCCGTCTGCCTTGATGCTTTGCCCGATGTTTAATCCAATCCCATAGCTCGCGTTATCCAGAACGGTTTTTGCAGATTTGATTTCCTCGGTGGATTCCTTCTTCTTAGGCGAACCATCCCTGTTTGGACTTTCGTCGGCCCAGGACATTCCGATCAATAGGACCGAGATCCAAGCGGCTGCTGCAGTGCCGCTGAAAACATCGCGAAACATGCGAAACTTCCTTTCAAATGCGAACCTGTTGAACCAATTACGTCTGTCGACAATGGCTGAATGTTCAAAAAATCAAATATGCCGCACTATACCAATTGCCTCACACCGCATGACCCGTGGCCTCGCGTCTCAGGGACGCGCCATTCCAGCAACCTGGCAGTTCTCCCCTGGTAGAGATTCCTTAAGCAATACGACCCAACCGATTGGCCCACGATATCTTACTGATTTGAACAGAAGAACAAAAAAACTATTGATTTGCCCTCGGCCAAGCTGCTAAATATGAGTTTGTTGACGTCACACCTATAGGCCGTTTAACAAAAGAGGAGGGGCGAAAAATGCAAGATCCACCTTGCAGTTGTATACGAGGAGCTGCTTTTAGCTGGCTCCTCAACGCGGCGTGATTTCTTCTCACTTTTTCCTCACACCCTTCTATAAGACAACGCGGACGACCCGCCTGACGGCAACGTTTGGGCGGGTCTTTCGCTTTCTTGACGGCGCGCTTTCTTCACGGCGGGAATGTGTTTCGCGACTCGCCTATTCTTCGATGCGGTACAAATGGTTGAGTGTTCGCACGATCAACGCTTTGCCGCCAACGGCAGGTGAGGCCATACAGCCTTCGTTCAAGATATTAGTCGCTAACAACTTGAATTCGCGGCCGGGCTGAATAACCGTCGATCGTCCGTGCTCGCCGAAGAAATAGGCTCGGCCATTGGCATAAATGGGAGACGCTGTAAATTCCCCGCCGACTCGTTCCTGCCAAACGACCGTGCCGGATTTCGCTTCCAAGCAGGTCAAGATTCCCTGGTCGCCGCTCATCAAAATGAGATCGTCGATGGGAAGCAACGAGGAGTGCTTGGGAACGCCCTTGGCAAACTTCCAGACCACATGCGAATCGGTTACGTCGCCTTGGCCGTTCCCTGTCATCGCGAACATTCGGAACCCACCCTCGGTGTTGATGAACAACATCCCTTGGCTGAAGCAGGGTCGCGCCGACACATTCATGCCTCCGCAGCGCACTCGCCATATTTCATCACCAGTTCGCACGTCATAGGCGATCGTCGCGGCCGCGCTGGGACTGATCAGCTGCGGAGTTCCGTTGATATCGACAACCTGGGGGGTACCGTAAGCCTTTTTGACATCGCCGTTGTCGCTTCCGTAATTAATATTGCGGTCGCGCTTCCAGACCGTCTTCCCCGACTTTTTATCGAGCGCTACCACATACTGCAGATCGAATCCGTCGAAGGTCAGCACCAGCAAGTCGTCGTACAGAATAGGTGACGATGCCGGACCGCGATGATGATTACAGGGCAAATCCTGCCGGGTCCAATGGACCTTGCCGGTACTTGTATCCAAGCAAGCTGTACCGTGTGCGCCGAAATGCACATACACACGTCCCTGTTCGATGACGGGAGTGCACGACGCATAACTGTTCCGCTCGATGCAATACTGCGGGTTCTCGATATCGAACACTTTTACGTCATGTAAGATCTCTCCCGAGTCCATGTCCACGCATATCGCGAACAGCTGTTTGCCATCGGCCAGTGCGGTAGTCAGCCAAATCTGTCGATCCCAGATGACTGGCGACGACCAACCCTTGTCGTGGATCGGCGTCTTCCATTTTGTGTTTTGAGTTTCGCCCCAGCGAACCGGTAACCCGGTCGCGGCAGATCGTCCGTTCCCCGATGGCCCGCGAAATTGGGGCCACTGCTCTCCCCCAAATAGCGAACTCGTGGCAATCAACAATACGAACGATGCTCGAACATGCGTACCGATCACGACAAACCCTCTTATTGGAATTCTCGATAGAGCGCTGGTGATGCTGTTCTTGTTCTTGTTCTTGATCTTGATCTTCCGTGCGACTGATTTGTCGTTCTGGAGGCTTGCATGAGGGGACGAGGTACGTTGAACGAAGCCGATGAAGATTAAGATGATGATGCGAACCCATGGCCCTCAAAAGTTCATTGTTGCCTGATCCACCGAATCATAGATTTGAAAAACCGTTCCATCCAGGTTAAGTATGCGGTAAGCGTCACGAACGGTACGGCGCATACCGCACAAACGCAGTTCACCATCCTGCAATAGCAGGCGTTTCTTTGCTCGCAACAGTCCATTGATAACAACCGTGGAGCATCGTGTCACATTCTTGAAATCGACCACCAGCTTGGTCGCTGGCGTTGCCACGCGAGCAGACTTGGTCGAGCCCAGGGGGGCAGTCGGCTGCGTATCCTCAAGGAAAGCGAGCAACTCGTCTTCCAACTCTGAGACAATCTGGGTGTCCTGCAGCTTCGCGTCAAGCAGTCGCAAAACGATGACGTCGTTGTGCCGCTGAACTCGGAAATGAATCGGCTCGGACATCAGTGACTGGTCCTTAAGTGGGCTCAATCCAAGGGTTCTGCCAATCACCCCAATGTTCAAGGTAGGACCGATATGCGGCCGAAGTATCGGCGCGGGAAATAAGCCACTCCTTGGTCTCGGCCACGATCTGTTGCTCGTTTTCCAACGAGATGTGACCGAGTAAAACCGAAACGCGTAAAAAGACGAAGTACGTATCCAACACATCGCACCGGCAATAATCGTTGATATCGTCCAGCTTTCCCAGATCGTATAAGTCTTGCACCATGAATCCCTGAACGTCCATCTTGCCAGGTTTTCCCAGTAAGTTTGCGGCCAGGTTGAGTCCTCCGTTAAAACGTGCTGCACCAAAATTGGTTAACACGTCGTGCAGGTCCAGGTGCGATTCCAAGTTGTACCGATAGCGAGGTTGCTGATACTGTTTGCTGCTCGCATCAAACCAGCCGGGCAGGCTTACTCCGTAGCGAAAAGCTGCCAACTCCATCAGCGGAACATCGAATGTGCGTCCGTTGAAGCTTACCAGCGTGGGATGATGGTAGCTCTCCCAGCCCCGCCAAAACTTCTCAATGATCATATGCGGTCGAAACAGCGGTTCATCCAATAACACCAAATCGAGCAACCGATAATCCGCTGCAATTTTTGCCACCGCGATGGATATCGGAATCTGAAAGGTGTAGGGGATAAA
>JANNPR010001160.1:0-2868 GCA_031400345.1 Planctomycetota bacterium
ATTTGAGACAGAACAGGGAATGAAGCCCACTCCATAGCAAGCAGATTCCCAAATTCAACTATTTCTATAGCTCCGCTTAAAAAATCCCTCAGGCGCCTCTTCTCCAACAAATTGATCGCCATCTGATCCTGCGTATTCTCGTCAAATAGCTCATTCCCTCCCAAGTTTAGCCTATCAATGATCTCATCCATGGTCGACCGAATAATCTGATATTTGCCTACAGCGGATGATTTACTCCCGGCAGCGACGAAATCATCCTGCCATCTCCGAACGTGTGGCGTAACTGTAGAAGGTGCACTCCGTGAGCCGTCTTTGTTGTAGTAGGCACACAACGTGTGCCGTTACGGCACACGGTGTGTGCCCACTACGTCGACCGACGACGCTAGAATTCGTGAAGCGGTCGACGCGGCATGGAAAGTTCATCAGACAGCGGATAGACTGACGCGCCTGCAATTCGAAAGTCGTACTGAATGCCACGTTGAGCCGGGAGCATTGAACTCATGAGTGCCGGAGCTACTGCTGGCGCCGCGGCCGCGGCTCGTCGAAGAAGACAACAAGAGGAAGAAGAAATGTCAACCTACGGTCCGCAAGATCTTTCGGATGGATGGGAGTTCAAAATACTTCGTTCCATGAGAGGCGTTTTTCGAGATCCCGAGAGACTCAAACAAATCCTCGCAGATGAAAAACGAGCAGGCTGGGTGCTAGTCGAGAAATTCGATGAAGGCAGAATTCGCTTAAAGCGACCGGCAAATACTCAGTCGTTAAACGACGCACTCGAATTCGATCCGTATCGAACCTACGTCGGGCCATCGGAAAATCAGTACGCCGTGGCGGTGATTGCTGTCATCTTTGGCATAATCGCCTCGTTGATCCTAGTTGTTGTGGTCGTCGCCAATGTTCGTTAACGAGGCACCATGCAAAACTCGACCGTTCCTGCAAGTCTGTTTGTGTTTGGAACGGCCATTGCTTTGGGCACTTTGATCGGCACCCGAGCCCGTCGCCCGTTGTCCGCGTTTTTCCTGGCTTGGATCGCAACTCCGCTTGCAGGTTGCGTAATTGCTTATGTCGTTGCTATTTGTTCGTCGGTGCCAAATAGTGTAGGGTGGCTAATACTTCTTGAAATGCCCATCATCGGCATAGGACTGGGACTCATCTCCGGAATGGCGGCAACTCTGATCGTGCGCCAACGCCAACGGAAGAATGCGATAACGGCCACCAACTTGGTTGAATCAAAGACAACGGACGGATCATAACCGTCAAACGCGTCGGCGTGTTCTAAAAATTTCCGGCACACGTTCGTGTTTCCCAAACCATTCTCACTGTCGGCAGGGGACGCTGCGAGCGGCCAACCGATCGGAGATGGAAACAGTCATGCTGTTCTGAATGGTGCGGCTTCACGCGGCCGAGCGTTTCTTAGTCGAGTTGCTAGGGTGGATCCAACGGCTAATGCGAGCGAGTTGTTCCTTCCAGCTCGCCGATACCCGAATGGCGCAGAACGATTCGAATAGCAAATCGACGGTCTCATTCAAGCTCCGGATCGCTTCGATGCGGCTTTCCAAAATCTCGCGGCCCACGGCCTCTTTGTCTGCTTGAAGCCGCGCACCGCTGATCGAAAACGACTCGGCTTGAAGCGTAAGGGCGAATTGTTGTCCGAAGCGGACGAGGACGAGGCCCGCTTTGCGAGGCAGCTTGCCCGTGCGTATGGCTTCCATCGCTTCGGGAAGTTTCGTGGGGATCTCGGAGGCGATCGTTTCTTTGCCCGAGTCTCCCAGGGGGCACTCTAGCACGAGCGAATTGGCGAACATGACCGTCACTTCTGACTCGTCCGAAAGCGTAAGCGTGTCGGATTCGGCTTCAACGGTGTGCCATAACCACAATAAGAATTCGTTGCCCAGGAAGTCCGGTAATTGCGAATCGCCATTTACCCAAGTCGCTTTGCTGCCCGAGTGCAGCGGATGGAACACGGCTGGGTTCAATTCATCGAGTGCTGCAACTTGTTTCGTACGTTCAGCCCAATTGCGAGCCAGCCGACCGACGCTGACTCGGGATAATTCGACTTCAAAAGCTCGCTCCATCAGATCGGCGCAGTGGTTACAAGCGGCGGAACTAGAACCGCCGAAGTAGAGCATGCTCGCATGCGCATCCCAAAGAATCGGGAAATGCGACATGCGGTGATATTTTCCGCTGGCGGATTCCTCGGCACAGCGAGCCTCCACCGCTTCCTTTGCCTCTTCACGCTGAGCTTTGGTGGGTCGTCGCTCCGGATTTTCGGCGGTCACGCCAGCCAGTTCAATCTGCAACCAAGCTTTGCGGATCGCGGATGGAATTTGGCTTGTATCGATTCGCATGCCAAAATGGAGTGCGTCCTGAATGACGTTCTTTTCCAAATCGAACGTCTGGTCAAGCAAATGGGCGCCTCCCAAAAAGCCGACTTGTGTGGTCTCTGACGAAGTTGGCTCAAATTGGCTGCTGCTGAATTCTTGAAGTGTCTCCAAATGGCGTGGGCCAAACTTCTTCGGTTGCGATCCAATAACTTGAAAGCGTTCGAATCCGATACTTCCAGAAAGAAATGCCATATTCATTTCCGTTGTTAAAGGTCCACAATCAGAAGTTGCTCGACGTGCGGACTAAACTTATCGGCACGTCGACGGTGACTTTCACAAGACAATCTTCGACAGCAACATTTCTTCGCTGTTCGGAACATCCCCTAAGACTGATGCTTGACACACCGTCGCGTCTCGTCGGGACCAAACGCCCAGCAGAATCGATGCCGGCGTGGCTGATCACGTCATTCCGGTACGTCACCGATTTCGGACTGGCGGGCTGGTTTCTGATTCCGCTCGGCGTCGCGTTGGTGGCGATCGCCTT
>JANNPR010001183.1:0-4176 GCA_031400345.1 Planctomycetota bacterium
CGATTGTCGTTCGACCATGAGCCGACGGCAGCTTGACGACGTCCCAACTCGGCAATCAGTTCTATGCCCCAAATGAGCTAAACGCCGATTTCGTCTTGCACTTCGTCGAGTCCTGTCGCCTTCAGTGAAGCGCCAAACGTGTGGTAGTAATAATAGAGACCCGCGGAACCCATGCCCGGATTGTTGTCGATCGCGTAGTGTTTGCTGACCCATTCTACGGCCGCTTTGACTCGAGGATCCTTGGCCGTTAAGCCGGCATAGATCATGCTCTTGAGGCCGGTATAAGTCATCGATCCATAGCTGCGCAATCCACCAATCTCCGTGTACCGCTCCGGCGAGGTCGACGGATCGATCTTCGTGATCGGAATCTCGTAGTAGAGCCCGCCGTCGTTCACTAGAGCTGCAAACTTGGTGTCGTTGTGTTTACTGTCGAGATTCTGACAACGCGAGACAAACACTAGTGCCCGCTGGATCGCTGCATGGTCACCACCAACATCAGCAGCCTTAAGGGCTTCGATGAGATAGCTTGTATTCGATAGATCCGGACGGCCTGATCCACCATAGCCAACGCCACCGTACCAAGGGTCCGATTCATCGCGTTGGTCTGCCGTTCCGAATTGCAACCCCGTGACAAACTCTTTTCCACGCTTCAGGATCTCGTTGTATCGTCCGTCTCGATTCGCCTCTGCGAAGCAAATCATCGAGACACATGTTTCATAGTTCTGCAGGCGGCCGCTTCCATAGATGCCTCCGTCCGGCTTGATGAAGCCCTCCAATGCCTTCAATCCTTTGGCCACCATTGGATCACTAAGTGGTCTGCCGTTACGCAGGGCCGCTGCGATGGCCAATGCCGTCACGCCGGGACCTGCCTCGGCCGTGAATGTTCCATCGGCGGCTTGACCCTTCGTGGCAAGATACTCCAAGCCTCGCGATACAATGCGGTTTAGTTCGTCAGTTGTTTTCGTCTCTTGAGCGATCGTCGGAGCAACTGAGACCAAAGCAAGAGTTGCTACCAAGCAACATGCCAAGACGGGACTGGGACACATCATTCCATCCTCCATCTGGTGTAAACGTTGTGGACACAAACACGTATATGCCGCGGAGTGAAGCTATTGATCATCAGATCGCGGCGAAATCCGTCCAGCTTGATTCCTATCCAACTCGTGAAGTTCTGAACTGGTCGCGAGGGATTCGCTTGGTGAAATGGCGCCATCCTTGTCGCGATCAAGCATCTCAAACACACGGCGCTCCCCAATAAGCTCTAAACGAGACACAGTCCCGTCGTGGTTTCGGTCCATCGCCGTGTACCAGGAAGACGACGCCGACGATGACGAACTTAACGGAAAGTTGGGTTGGCCGAGGCTCAACACTATTGTGATCGCCGTCGGAAGGTCGTCTCGAGTTATTCCGGCGGGCAGTGTGGTTGAGGTGACTCGCAATTCCGCGCGGCTGAGAAAACCATCACGGTTTGCGTCGACGAGTTCAAAGAGGGAATGTTGATGGGCCAGCAACGTAAGTTGCACATTAGCTTCAGTCAGCGGACCGAGCACGTCGAGGGAGGTTTGCCATTCGTCCGACGTGATACGCTGGTCCCCGTTCCCGTCGGCGAAGTCGAATATTGTCACCACCGATCGGTTCGTGGCTTTGGCCGCCTCATCCGTAGTGACGACGTGATCGTGGTCTAGATCGGCGGCCATAAAGTGAGACCTTGCTAACGATTCCACTTCCTCTTTCCACCGGCGAGAAGATCCTCGTGCTGCCCGTACAACGTATGTGCAGTCGCCGAAGCTGAAAGGGATTCTGTTTACTAAATGGGAAATGCCCACGCTCCATTCAGGAGCATCGGTTAGTTTGGACTGACCCACCGATACCGTGTTGGGCGGAAACGGGGCAATTTCCGCGATGGTTTGATTTAGGGATAATTGCGCGAAAACCGGGATGTCGATCTTTGTATGCGGATCCGGATGAGCCGCAACCTCAAATCGAGGTTTGGTTAACCGAACGGTTGGGAATGGGTATGGCTGCGCGACCGAAGACGCGACTTCGCGGCCGCTGACTAGCTCGTCGTCGTCCTCGTCCAGCTTACGAAGCAACTCCAAAGAGGCAGCTAATTCGGCGAAAGATAGCCGTCGGTCATGGTCGACATCGAGATGTCGCCAGAGCGCGTCGGTCAACACAGGAGTGATACTCGAATGCGCAGCGACGCAGGTGATCTCCCCAATTCCATGTTGTGAGAACCACGCCTGCATTTCAGCAAGCGAGACCGAATCGTCCCGATCCGTATCGGCCTCCGACAATCGAATCCATTCGGAATGGTTTGCTGGGAGATAGCCCCACGCAACCCGGCGCAGCCAACCTGCACTCGGTGACGCTCTAAGCTCGTCGGCATCGAGCTGATGATTGCCGTCGCGGTCAAGATGAACGAATAACGCTTCAAACCGTGGCTGCAGGACGTCCGCGAGGGGCCGACGATCGAGTTCGACCTTCATTCGCAACGTAACGGTGTGTGATGGCGAGACAAGAGTGAAGACAAAGTCCTGCTCCGCTGCGCGGATTGAGACACTAAACGATATCGCAAGGGCAATGAGGAATGAGCAACGGAAGATGACTCGCATAAACTCCCCCGCACTGAATTCCTCATCGACGCAATCTGCTATCGTCGATGGAATGAATCGCGTCGTCTTTTCCGCACCACTGGATTTGAGGGGCATTTCGCACCGATTCATAATAACGCTTCCTCAATGACCTTCGCGTTCGGATCGGCAATGCGGATCGGCCGGCCAACGTTGGAGAGGTTTTGCTTACGTGGGTCGATGCCGATGGCTCGGCAAACCGTGGCCATCAAGTCGGGACACGTAACAGGGCGATCAGCGACTCGCATGCCATCGTCCGTCGTCCGACCGATAGCGTGGCCGCCGCGTATGCCGCCGCCGGCCAGCACCGTCGTCCACGCTGCGGGGAAATGATCGCGACCAGAGTTATTGTTGATCTTCGGAGTGCGACCGAATTCACCCATCCACACGATCGTTGTTGAATCGAGTAAACCGCGTTCGTCGAGATCACGCATTAGAGTCGACCATGCGGGGTCCAGGATCTCGCATAGTCGCCGGACACGGTCAAAGTTCTGCTGGTGCGTGTCCCACGAGTTGTTCTCATCACCAACGTGCGAAAGGTTGACTTCGACGAATGGTACCCCGCGCTCAACCAGCCGCCGAGCGAGCAGGCACCCTTGACCGAAGACATTGCGGCCGTAGGCATCGCGCAAGCCCGGCGATTCACGGTCGAGATCGAACGCAGTCACGGCTTCCGTTCGCATGAGCCGCACCGCTTTTTCGTAAGCCGAGCGATGTCCGCGTGCGACATCGCTCGATGGATGCACCGAATCCTCGCCGCCGAGCCCAGTCAAGAAGTCGCGGTCAAACTGAGAGAGCATTTCCAACCGAGCGTCGAGTTGCCCTGAGGTGACAATTTGTGACGGATGCAAGTCGGCGATTTGCAGTACTCGCGCCGCATCCATCGGAATACGATCGCCACCGCCGATCGACAGCGGCGCGAATTTTGGTCCGAGAAATCCACCGATCAGGCCCCGTTCGACGTTGCGATTCGGAGCAATGCTAATGCAGTTCGGCAAATCAGCTTTCTGGTCGGCCAGTTCCTTCGCGATAAGTGATCCCAACGGTGGAAACTGGATCGGGCCTTGCGGCGCATAGCCTGTGTGCATGAATTGGGTCCCGCGAGCATGGTCCCCTTCCTTCGTCGTCATGGAGCGAACAATGGCCAGCCGATGCCCCCAATTCGCGAGCTGCGGCAGGTGCTCGCTGAACTTCATGCCGGCAGCCGTCGTTTGAATTTCCTTGAAGGGACCGCCGTTGGCATGCCCGGTTTTCATATCGAATGTATCGGTCTGCGACGGGCCTCCTCCCATCCACAGCACCAAGCAAGCTCGTCTCGGCTTCGAGTCATTGCCTGCTGAACGGCTCTCATCCGCGAGCACACCCAACCATCCGGATGAGGACACTCCTAGTCCAAGCGCGGACAGTCGTAACCAATCACGGCGGGAGATCGTGAGAGACTTTTTGGACATAGGCATGACAATGGTTCCGAAGTTGTTTGACCCTCGCGAAAGGGTGTAATTAACATCTCCGCCTCGATTGAACATCGCGGCGAGGCCCATTC
>JANNPR010001192.1:0-10171 GCA_031400345.1 Planctomycetota bacterium
TTATCTCAATCGCCGGAGTGTTGGCATGTTGGTTCGGGCAATCTTTAGGCGTCATGTGGTGGTGGTTTGTGGTAACCGTTTGGGTGTGGGCCAGAGGCGTGATCTTCCTGCTCCGATTCCTGCAAGGAAAATGGAAGTCGATGAGAGTGATCGAACAGGACCCGCAATCAGACATTGCCACGTAGTCACTGCTCTCTCGAAGTACCTGTCCCCTGTCACTTTGCCTGGCGGGAACACATGGACGATGGCCAGGACGAGCCCTGCTCGCATCCCCTGCAGAAGGTCTTGTTAATGGCCGCGCGGTCCAATTGCGTTAGAAATCCCGTGATCGCTTCTTAGGCTCTGGACGACTTGGCAGGCCCGGTTTTGGATTGGATTCCGTTGCTTGACCGCCTGTGGCACCGCCAAAGAGATTGAATAAGGGGAGGTCGATTTTGGGTTCAGCAGGATGGCGTTCGAGATCCACTTGAGCTTTTACAAGTATTCGGTCTCCAAACTTGGTGACGTCAGCATCGAGACCCCGAAACCACTTCAGCACAGGTGCCTGAAAGTCGTTCGGGAGTCGTCGGTCTTCTAGATTGGGCCAACCAGTGGAACGCCACAGAGGTACCCCGCCGGGAACCTCCTCAAGCTGGTAGGCGCCATCCAGGGAACAAACTAATTTGACGTTCAACAGGCGTTCCGCTTCTGACATTGCGGACGGTCGGTCCACGCCCAGCTGCTGCGATAAAGTATGTAGAAATTTGGCATTACCGATCGACGCATCAAGCGCTCGCGTGTAAGTCTCCGAGTTGACGAGTTGCGCAATCTTCGTTTGAGATATATCGCTTACGTGTGCCCGAATTTGAGCCGGGTTCTCTGTGGGTTCGGGTCTTAACCTCGTGGTGACATCAGCAAGCAGCCTAGAATCAAATGACAGAACCGAAAAGCCATTCATCTGTCGGCGCCAGAGACCGAGTGGAAATCGAGAGAAACCGGCAGGATCAGGTCGTCCGGCCAGACCCAATGGTAGACGGTCCAATAAACCGGCTTCGGGCCAAGATCCAAGGTAAGCTGGCGTTGACCGAATCATCCGAAATTTACTAAGTAAACCCGCACCGAGTAATCCGTTACCAAGCAATCCGGAAGTCGGTGCGCCTGCGAGCGGCGAGACATCTTGCACTCCCAGAAACAAGTGGTGGGGTCCCACACCTGCGTTAAAGGGGCTTCCGCTTAAGGCTGCTTGAATCCAAACAGCATCTTCTGGTAAAGGCCGAACCTGTTCGGCGACCGGCGTTCCGATCATTTCCAGAATTCGACCGTACTTCTTTTCCACAAGGGGGGACACATTCCCTTCGATGACGATACGCTCGCGGTTTTCTATGTCCAGCGCATACCTCTTTACGGCAATCGCAAGCGAGTCCATTTCTTGCCACTTCTCATGGAAGAACGTCGCCTGACGGGCGAAGCTATCCAGTTCGGACAGCGAAACAGCGTCGACGTTCATGTCCGGCACGGGAACGAAATAGCCTCTGGCTCCGCGAACCGAATCGATTATGTGTTCACCGTCCATGACAAGTTCGCTCCCGTCCGAACGCTGTGCAAAACCTGGCGGCAGCAATTGCGCTTGGACGAGATCGTCTACAGAATCGTGACGGATCTGTTCATGGATTGCTGCGCGACGAGCTAAGTGAAGTAAATCAATTTCGGCCAACGACCGTCGTCGTCGTAACACTTCCACTTGATATTGAGGGCTGATCAATTGCTGGAGGAATAAAGCAGGAAGGAAAACAAATATGGTATCCTCACGCTCCACAGGTAGTAGCGTTCGGGCGTGACGGAAATCAGGGTTGTTTGCCAACGAACGCTCGCCCGCGCCTGCTCGAAAAAAGCCTTCCACAATTCGGCGGGAGGTGGTCATCAAGTGAAAATCGCCATCCACGGCATAGAAGGACCTCAATCGCCCATCCGGTGTCGATAGAAACGAAACGTCACGGCCGGCGATTTGAATCGTCTCCAACTTTGCGCCGGCATTTTTTTCCCGTTCTGCGGCTGCAGAACGCTGCCGTTGCATGCCGAATGCGAAGAGTTGATTGCGCGCTTGAATTACAACACCCACTGCAGCTCCATCGGGCAACAGCATGTCGTATCCCACCAGCGCTTGATCGGCCACAACTTGTTCGCCAAGCAGTTCGGCAAGCGCATCTTGTTGCACTGCCATCTGGTTTTGGAGCTTTTGACTTAAATCGCTGCGATGGCCTCGCAATGTGATCATTCGACTTAGGTCGCCACCATATTCCGCAGTCAACCGATCCAGCCACAGGAAATTGGTAAAGCTGCCAAATCGAACGTAAAAGCAGTCCTCTGGTACGTGTTCGGCAATGGGTTCAATTTTCAAGTCGTCGGAGACGCGGCCCATGGGTCGTGACGACCAGGTAATGTCACGCGGCAAAGGAAGATTGGATGATGGCCAGCCAGCATTCTCTAAAAGCATG
The DNA here is from genome assembly GCA_031400345.1 of Planctomycetota bacterium. Classification (GTDB taxonomy): domain Bacteria; phylum Planctomycetota; class Planctomycetia; order Pirellulales; family Pirellulaceae; genus JANNPR01. The sequence goes on from JANNPR010001192.1 coordinate 2,475, forward strand.
ATTCGTCGCAGCGATGACGTTCGCAGCTTTTCTGATCCACTGAGTAGCTCAATCGTTCGTTGCAGTTCGTTTCCTGGCTGGTCAAGTTGCTCGTCGATCAACGGAAGCCCAAGACGTCGCGATAGCATGGTGGTCAGGTAGGTCTCGATGAGCGGCGGGTAATCACCGCTTTCCATTTGTCGCTTGGCGGACGAAAGATACTCTTGCCACCAACGATTCCAAGTCCGTGCGGCCTGCCCAAGCGGTACCGCAGCAGGTGTTACGGTCAGCCGAGTGGCGGTGGGTGTGAACAACGTCAATTTCAACGGCCCTTCGCCACGGAACAGGAAAAGGACCGACACGCTTGGCGGTACCGCCGTGTTGTCAGACCGAAGCACGTCGAGCAATCGAAACGCTCGTTCGTGGGTCACTACCGGATAAAACACTCGGTGATTATCCTCCGTCAGCAAAAATCCATTGGTTAAATAGGCGGCTGAACTCCCAGGAGGTAAAGGAACGCTTACGATGCCAAACCCGAATGGTTGTCCCGGTATAGCTTGCGCTGACAGTTCCATCCCGGCAGAACTCGTCGCGCAGTTCAGTAACCAACTCATCAAAAAACAAATCTGAAAAAGTCGCATGTTTACTTTCAAATCCGTTCGCCAATCGTAGTGCTTAAGAACTCAGCCTGCGTGTCTTCAAGCTGGTCAAGGCGGCGGAAAAATAGTATTCGCTGTAAGGCATGGATCCGTCTGCCATGTGTCGAACTTTTCCATCGCGTTGAAGCCCACAGCGTTCGAAAAATGTGTGTGCCCGAGAGAAACGTGTATCCGACCAAAATTCCACGCGATTCATCCCTCGTTCAATAGCCCAATCGACCGCCCAATTCATTAACCACTCGCCCGATCCGCTCCCGCGCAGGTCAGGCGAGAGATAAAGTCGTCGAAAGGTGCAAATACCGGACCGACCGGCGTAGGGTAAAACAGCGTGTGAGCCCACGATGCGATGGCGATCGGCGAGCACCACGAAAGCACCGCCCAATGCTACGTAGTTGGCCGATACGTTCGTCAAATCCGAGTCTGCTTGCTCCAGGCAGATTCTGTCGCCGTATTCTTCATAGACCGAATTGATAAGGTCGATGACTCCGTGCTGATCGGATGGCTGCCAAGGCCGTAGTACTAGTGAGGACAATGAGGTGTTCATTCCGGCCAATTAGAGTTGCCAGGGAGAACGATAGCTGCGGGTTACCATTTGGTTTGCCGTTTCGTCACCTACGATCTGCTCTTTCGCCGCGTCCCATTGGATCTTGCGACCGATTCGCACGGCGATATTACCCAAATGGCAAGCCGTGGCGGTTCGATGTCCAATCTCGACATCACAAATTGGGAGTTCGCGAGACTTGATGCAATCTAAGAAATTCTGGTGATGATTTGAACTCACATACAATTGCGAGATGTTGGTCGGCGACAAACCTTCGATAATCTGCGGCGGGTCGGCGGTTATTTGTTGCCGGTTGACGTGGATTTTTCCTTGGTCGCCAATGAACGTCGTACCCTCCGGAATATCTTTCTGAACTTGCCCAACGATCATGGTGACGTCATTTGGATAGAGGTATTTAATCCGACAGGATTCAGTCACTTCATGCCATTTCTTGGGATGAAAGGTGGCCTCACCATCGATTGACAGAGGGCCTGACTTGTCAGCATCCATTCCCCAATGGGCAATATCAATATTGTGAGCGCCAAAGTTTGTCATCTGACCGCCCGAATAGTCCCAAAAGAAACGGAAGTTATAGTGGATTCGTTTGACGTTGTAAGGGCGTTCGGGCGCTGGTCCCAACCACATGTCGTAATCCAATTCCGACGGCGGGTTCGCGTCGGGCACGGGTTCGCCCGGATGATTTGGGGCAGGAATTCCCACGAGGATGGTATGCAATTTCCCCACCAAACCTGCTCGAACGTATTCACAGGTTTTTCGGAATTTTCCGTCGGAACGCTGCTGTGAACCTGTCTGCACGATTCGATTATGGTCGCGTGCCGCCTGCACCATCTTTCGTCCTTCGGAAATTGCCAGCGTCAACGGTTTCTCACAATAAACATCCTTGCCTGCCTGGCAGGCATGGATGGTCATGAGTGCGTGCCAATGATCCGGTGTGGTAATTACAACCGCATCGATGTCTTTTCTTTCGAGCAGTTTGCGATAATCGCTGAACGTGGCACAAGTACGGCCAGACTGTTCGACCGCTTTTGATGCTTTACCTAAAACTTCCTGGTCGACATCACACACGGCGCCCGCGTTATTCATCATCGCCTTCAAATTTCCCAGTCCTTGGTTGCGGACACCGATATGGCCTGTGACAACTCGTTCATTGGCTCCGAAAGCCGTGCTAGGCACAAAATAGGGCACCGCGATTACCGATGCAGATAGCCCGGCACTTGTTTTAAGGAAGCCGCGCCGATTTGGCGAATCGTATCTTGCCATGAACAAGGATCTCCTGGCGAAGTGTCGATCTTACTAATTCCCCGATCGATCAAGTTCGCGTACGGGATGTCTTTTCGTCGAGTCCCGATACGCCGAAGCGGCGCTCGAGCTCTGCTTCAACTTCAACCAGGGTGATGTCATGAAGCGCCAGCAAAACGAAGAGGTGATAAATCACGTCAGCGCACTCGTGGGTTAATTGCTTCCGGCTAACTCCCACGGGTTCACATGCTGCCTCGATGACTTCGGCGGCCTCTTCCATGAGCTTTTGACCAATTGTGGCCGCGCCCCCGCGCAGTAGTGTGTTGGTGTACGACTTTTCTGGCGGGTTTCGCTTGCGATCTTCGATTACCGTCATCAAGCGCTGAAATACTGACGGCGACTCATTCACGGTTCGATCCTTTCGCGTGGCGCATTTAGGAATTGCCCTGGAACCTCCAAGAAGGAGAGTGGATCTACGGGTCAGTGTCAAGAAGACGGCGGGAGGTCTCTGCGGATGGGGTCCACTGGTGGCTGCACGTTCTTTGGCTAAAATGCATTGCGGAACGGTCCGTTCATTTCATTTTGCCATAGGTGAGGATTCATGGCGCCCGACTTGCTTCACACGCCACTCTACGATTGGCACGTCGCTAGGAAGGCACGCATGGTGGACTTCGCGGGCTGGGGAATGCCGGTTTACTACACGTCCATTGTGGATGAACATTTAGCCACGAGACGTACTGCCGGTCTGTTTGACATTTCACACATGGGACGGCTGCGATTTGATGGACCTGACGCGGCTCCCTTTCTCGATCGATTGCTTACCCGGCGAGTGCTTGGCATGGAACCGGGTAGAATTCGATACTCACTAATTACCAACGAAATAGGCGGGATATTAGACGACGTTCTCATTTACCATCTCAAGGAGCCGGACGGTCGCAGTTACCATTTGCTGGTAGTAAATGCCAGCAACCGTGAGAAGATCGTGGCCTGGGTAGACCGCATTTTAACTGGGGCCCAAAACACTGGACTGAGGGACATTGGATTGAGGGACATTGGATTTCGCGACATCAGCATGGAAACCGCCATGATTGCCGTGCAGGGTCCCCAAGCGATTTCCGCTGCGACTCCCTTCGTGGGCTGCGATATTAACCAACTCGAATACTACACTGGCACCATCAGCGAGGTGTGTGGTCAATCGAGTATTGTGAGCCGCACGGGATACACTGGTGAAGACGGCTGCGAGCTAATCGTGCCAGCAGAGCACGGCCTGCACATCTGGCAACAGATTTTGGCCGAAGCGGAACTCTGCGGCGGCTCGCCTGTGGGTTTGGGTGCACGGGACACGTTGCGGCTAGAAGCGGCAATGCCGCTGTACGGCCATGAACTTTCAGAGCAGATCAATCCATACCAAGCCGGACTGAGTTTTGCGGTAAACCTTAAGGGCCGGGATTTCGTCGGTCAGGCGGCGTTGCTGAAGTTCAAAGAGGACGAGAAGCAAGACCAGCGAGTGGGGTTAGAGTTGCCAGGAAAACGAATTCCTCGGGAACATTATCCGGTTACGGCTGGAGGCGAATTGATCGGCCAGGTAAGTAGTGGAACATTTTCACCTACACTTGAGCGACCGATTGCAATGGCCTATGTTCGACCTCAGTACGCGGGTCTGGGAACTGAGCTGGCGATCGATATCCGGGGAAGGCCCGAGCCAGCGCGCGTGGTCGCATTACCGTTTTACTCTCGCACTACCAGATAGGACTTTGCTGTGAAACCGGAAGACTTGTTGTACAGCGAGACGCATGAGTGGGTAAGTATGGGAACTGAAGCCGGCGCGAAAATCGCGACCATTGGAATTACGAAATTCGCCGTGGAGCAGCTTTCCAACATCGTGTACATGGAGCTGCCAGGAATCGGTAAGACCGTAAAGGCACAGAGTGAATTTGGAGAAGTCGAATCGGTTAAGGCTGTGTCCCCTTTGTACAGCCCGGTGGAGGGTGAAATCGTGGCAGTAAATAAAGAGGTCCCGAAGAATTTGGAAATTCTTAACTCGGACCCTTATGTCGCTGGCTGGTTGATCAAGGTCAAGATCTCCAATGACGGGGGACTTTCGAACCTCATGGATTTCAAGGCCTATGAAAAGCAATGTGCGCAAGAGGGATAGCGAATCCGCAACAGGTAGTACCCATGCCATACTGTTTCAATACTGAAGAGGATGTCCAACAGATGTTGGATGCCATCGGCATTCAATCGATGGCCGAGCTGTTCGCGGCAATTCCCGAGGAGGTGCGACTAAAAAGACCTCTGAATTTACCGGTAGCACTTTCGGAGTTGGAGCTGTCGCAGCATTTGAGTTCACTGGCGGCCAAAAATACTCCCGCGGGACAGCGAGCGTGTTTTCTTGGGGGAGGTAGCTACGACCACTTTATTCCCGCAGTGATCGACATGATTGCCTCACGCGGCGAATTCTATACGTCGTACACGCCCTATCAACCCGAAGTCAGTCAAGGCAACCTGCAGGTCATGTTTGAATACCAAACGTTAATCTGCCAACTCACCGGAATGGATGTTTCGAACGCAAGTTTATACGACGGAGGCAGTGCCGTCGCCGAGGCAGTGCTGCTGGCCATGAACGTCACACAGCGACCGCGAAAGGTGGTCGCGGCAGCAAGCGTGCACCCGGAATATCGTCAAAACATCGAAACCTATTTTGCGAGCATCAATGCTCATTTAACGACCGTCGAGGCGCCCGACGGGGTGGTTTCGCTGGAAGCGTTGGCTCGTGCCGTGGACGATCAAACGGCGTGCGTGCTAATTCAGAGTCCCAATTTTTTCGGTTGCATTGAGAATGTAGTGGCGGCTGCCACAATCGCTCACGAACGCGGCGCTCTGCTCGTGATGTCGTTCGACCCCATCAGTCTGGGGCTCTTAAAGCGGCCTGGAGACTTGGGTGCGGACGTCGCGGTCGCCGAAGGACAGTCGCTGGGCACGCCAATGCAGTATGGCGGCCCTTACTTGGGAATTATGGCCTGCCGAGAACAGTTCGTACGGCGCATGCCCGGTCGCATTGCGGGCCAGACCATGGATCAACGCGGCCGTCGCTGTTGGGTGTTGACGCTACAAACTCGCGAGCAGCATATTCGACGGGAGAAGGCCACAAGTAATATCTGCACGAACCAGGGCCTGTTCGCACTTCGCGCCGCGATTTACCTGGCATTGATGGGGCCTAAAGGTATGCGAGAAGTTGCCGAACTGTGTTTGCAAAAGTCGCACTACGCGATCGAACGACTCACCGCGGGCGGTCGACTATCTCGGGCGTTTCACCAGCCGACGTTCAAAGAGTTCGTTATTAAGGACCATCAAGGCCGCGTCGCGGAATTGTTGGACGATGCGAGTGACGCTGGGTTTCTCGCCGGCGTACCCCTGGGTAATTGGTATCCCGAACTGGACGACTGTCTCTTAGTTACGGTAACGGAAAAGCGCACCAAGCGAGAGATCGACGCCCTGGTGGACTGTCTATCGCGATCGTCATCCACCGCAGGTCACCGACCCATAATGAGCTAACCTGTAGCATGCGAAACACACCAGCCACTCAACTGCTTTTCGAATTATCCAAAACCGGACGCCGGGCCGCGTACTTGCCTCACAGCGATGTACCTCAACGTCCCGTTACGGAATTAATCCCAAGCGAAATGGTTGCTGACTCACTTCCAGCTTTGCCGGAGCTTGCCGAACCGGATGTCGTGCGTCATTTCTCCAACTTGTCGACATTGAATATGTCGGTCGACACGCACTTTTATCCGCTGGGGTCCTGCACGATGAAGTACAACCCCAAACGCAACGAACGGATGGCAAATCTCTCGGGAATAGTCGACTTGCACCCGTACCAGTCGGAGCATTCGATTCAAGGGATGTTGCAGTTACTATACGAACTGCAACAGATGCTGGGCGAAATTTCGGGGCTGCCAGCGGTTTCGTTGCAACCAGCCGCCGGAGCGCAGGGAGAATTGACCGCGCTCATGGTCGCTGCAGCGTACTTTCGCGATCGGGGAGAACACCGCCGGCGCGTTTTGTCCCCGGACAGTGCACATGGCACGAATCCCGCCAGCGCCCGCATGGCCGGCTTTGAAGCCGTTACGGTGAAGAGCACCCCTAAGGGTTTTGTCGATATGCAGGATTTGGCTTCCAAGCTAAACGATGAAGTTGCAGTCTTCATGATCACGAATCCGAATACCCTTGGTTTGTTCGATCGTCAGGTTGTCGAGGTGGCTAAACAAGTCCATTCCCGTGGCGGCCTGATTTACCTGGACGGTGCCAACATGAATGCGATTCTGGGCGTCACTCGGCCGGGCGATTTCGGCGCAGATATGATGCATTTCAATCCTCACAAAACGTTTAGCGGTCCGCACGGTGGTGGCGGACCCGGTGCCGGTCCAATTTGCGTCACCGAACCGCTACGGGCTTTCTTGCCGACGCCGACGGTCGTGCGTGGAGATAGCGGGTATCTGCTCGACTATGACCAGCCCAAGTCCATCGGCCGCGTACGAAGTTTTTTTGGCAACGTAGGAGTTTTAGTTCGCGCTTATTGCTACATTCGCACACACGGCCCCGATGGATTGCGCCGCGTGTCTGAAAACGCAGTGCTAAATGCCAATTACCTTTTAAGTCGAGTGAAGCACTTTTTACCCGTTCCCCACAGCGATCGGTGCATGCACGAGTTTGTGGCGTCCGCGTCGTCTTTGAAGCGGGAAAAAGGGGTCTCCGCGATGGACATAGCCAAACGTTTGCTGGATTTTGGATATCATGCCCCTACTGTCTATTTTCCTCTGACCGTCCCCGAAGCAATCATGATCGAGCCCACAGAAACGGAGAGCAAAGAGACCTTAGACCGGTTTGCGGAAGCCCTTTTTCGGATCACCGAAGAGTCGCAAGAGTTGCTGCACGAAGCGCCGCACACGACGTGCATCAGCCGGCCTGATGAAGTACAGGCGGCTCGCCAGCCTAGGATGAAATGGACGCCCGTCTAATCATTGATCCACCCGCGGCAGGCGATTGGAATATGGCGGTTGACGAGACCTTGCTCGAGTCGGCTCGAACAGGTGCCCCCAGCCTCCGATTTTATTCTTGGTTATCACCCACCATTTCGCTTGGTTACTTCCAATCTCACACGCACCGAATGTTGCATTCGGCAAGCCAAAACTGCGAATGGGTGCGGCGATCCACAGGGGGTGGTGCAATTGTCCATGATCGCGAAATAACCTACAGCT
>JANNPR010001196.1:0-2882 GCA_031400345.1 Planctomycetota bacterium
AATGAAAGTCGCCATCCGCCGCACAGAAACGACGGCGAATTGTCTGTCCGAGCGCGCCCAGTGTGCGAATGGGCGCGCCACAATCAACAGCACGCTGACAGCAAACCTAAGTGGGAATGTATTGAAAGGTACACCAACCCGAAGCGTCAGCGAGGTAAAAACCGTGTTTCCTCGCTAACGCATCGGGTTGGTATGCCGCATAACTTCTTCTGCGGGTCTACTAAGTTGGAATCAATCTAACTCTTTGGGTTGCCAAAACTCCACCAGCCTGGCAGGCTGTGTCAACAAAAACTCACCCCATTCATTTATTTGGAATTCGAGTTGAGCAATAGCTGCGGTTGGCATCGCCAACCTAGATCCTTTCGACCGAGATATAAATTCTTCGAGTCCGGGATTATGACCCACCAGCAAGACACAGGCCGTCTTGCCGTGCTCACGCAACACAAATTCAATCGTCGACACGGGCGCCAGGTAAAGCTGAGGGAGGAACCGTATTTCCAGTTCTAGATGAGCGTGCTTAACTACTCGTTCCGCTGTTTTGCGTGCTCTTTTGGCGGTTGAGCACAGCACCGACTCCGGTTTGGGTTCGCGTTCGCCGAGCAACTTACCGACGGCTACTGCGTCCCGCTTGCCGCGCTCGGTTAGCGTCCGATCGTGATCGGAGACATCATCTTCCCAACTGGACTTAGCATGTCGCAACACAAATAGGGTCTTCATACGGCTGGCCTTCGTTAACGTATCGATGACTTTCCCATGAGCCGACGGAGCAAACCAATTTGCCCGGCATGGATCATTTCGTGGTGTGAACAAAAGAAAAGTGCGCCAAGTTTAGTAGCGGCGACGGCATAGGGCATGTCCACTGGTTCGGCTAATTGCGATTCTGTTAGTGACGGCATTTCCTTCATGGCTTGGGCATGCACCCGCTCTAAAACGCTTCGTAAATCTTCCGGAGTCGGATTCTTCGTCGGATCCAATTCGGGTTGACTCCCACGGCTGTACTGCTTACGAAAACTGGCGGACATTAATTCAGCATCCGTCTCCGCACGCCCTCGTTGGCGGAATAGGCATAAGCCATATTGGGCCATCGCCAAGTGACCAACTTGCCAACCCACGTGCGTAGTGCAACCTTGAGGAATGCGGAACCAGTCACCATCCTCAATGTCCGCCAACAAACTAAGAGTGTATTGCCTGGAGAAAATAATTTGCTCCTTAGCAATATGTAATCCCGAGAGATTTGTCATGGAAATTCTCGTACTAAATAGTCCGGGTTTGCCGACGAGCATTCTAACTTGTAATACGGATGGCACGGAAATAGAGGAGGCGAAATTACGGAGAAACTAATAGTTCACATCGAACTGACCCACGCCATCCTCGGGGCTGCCATGATAGTGTCAAATACGATTCGTCGCAGAGTAATGGGCGAAAGTAGTCGCGGGCGGCCAGATGTCGCCGAGTTTGTGTGCTACACTCTGAGCGAATAGGGTTGTGAGTGAACAATAGGTATTGAAATCGCATACATCTGGGACCAAAACTCGACCTATGGCGAACGATTACTTGCAGATTACAGGCGGATACGTTTATGACCCTGTTCACGGTGTGGACGGGCAAGTCAAAGACATTTGGGTGCTGGAGGGAAAGATTGTTGATGCGCCGACGGACGCGTCGGTGTCGCCCGCCCGCAGGATTGACGCGGCGGGGCTGGTGGTCATGCCTGGCGGCATCGACATGCATTGTCACATTGCCGGTCCCAAGGTAAATGCCGGGCGCAAAATGCGACCGGAGGAAAAACGCAAAGCGGAGCCGATCTATCGGACGGCGATCACTCACAGCGGCACGATGGGGAGCATCCCCAGCACGTTTGCGACCGGCTACAAGTACGCGGGAATGGGTTACACCACTGCGTTTGATGCGGCCGTCCCCCCCTTAGCCGCAAGACACGCTCATGAAGAGTTTGAAGATACGCCCTGTATCGACAAGGGCTTCTATGTTTTGATGGGCAACAATCACTATGTGATGCGCGCGATTCAGAAGAATGAACCGGAACAGCTGAAGGCCTTTGTCGCCTGGCTGTTAGGGGCCGCAAAGGGGTTTGCCTGTAAGTTAGTTAATCCAGGCGGCGTTGAGGTCTGGAAACATCATGCCTCAGGTAACGTGCACGGCCTCGATGAGAAGGTGGACTATTTCGACGTGTCACCGCGGCAGATCATCGTCTCAATGGCCCACACCGTCGATGCCTTGAAACTGCCACACGCGGTGCACATCCACTGCAACAATTTGGGGATGCCTGGAAATTGGATTACGACCCTGGAAACCATGAAAGCTTTGGAAGGGCATCGTGGCCATATCACGCATATCCAATTCCATAGTTATGGCGGCGAACTCGGCGACGAAAACACGTTCAATAGCAAGGTTGCGCCGCTGGCTGAGTACGTAAACTCCCATCCAAACATCACCGTCGATGTAGGACAGGTTTTGTTCGGCGAAACGACCAGCATGACGGGCGACGGACCGTTGGGATACTACTTGCACAACGTGTATGGGACCAAGTGGTTTAGCGCGGATACGGAAATGGAATAGGGCTGCGGGATCGCACCGATTAAATACCGCAACAAAAGCCTAGTGCATACGCTTCAGTGGGCGATCGGTCTGGAGTGGTATTTAATGGTCCAGGATCCGTGGCGAGTGGTCATGAGCACCGACCATCCCAATGGTGGCTCGTTCTTGGCCTACCCGCAAATCATCCGATTGCTGATGGATCGAAACTATCGCAACGAAAGGCTAAAAGAAGTCCACCCAGCGGTGCGAGAACGTAGCCAACTGGCTGACTTGGACCGCGAGTACACCCTCAACGAGATCGCCATCATTACTCGGGCCGGTCCCGC
>JANNPR010001198.1:0-2102 GCA_031400345.1 Planctomycetota bacterium
ACGCACTCGCCGCGCACGGCACCGTCCGCGAAGTGATGGGCGACGAGGTGCTCGCCGCGATCGCCCATGAACTGGTCGAGAGTATCCGCCAGTCCGTGACGATCGACTGGACGCAGAAGGAGACCGTCCGCGCGAAAATGCGCTCGCGCGTGCCATAGTCCCCATCGGCCCATTCGTAATTCATCCCAATGTTGTCGGTCGAGAATCCGTAATTGTTGTTCGTGTCCGTCTTACGATTGGGCATCATCGTTGGAGACCAGGGAATGCGTTTCTCACCCGCTTCGAAGTTCCGGAATAACAGCTCATACCGCTGTTCGTCATAACCGGCGGGCTTGTCAAACGGCAAACGATTATCGGGTGCATCGGTCACGCACATTCGGAAGCAGTATGCCTGTACGCGGTTGTCCGCCGCACCGTCCTCACCCGGCGGTCCGGCGTGCAACCCTGGCAATAAACCGCTCGACGGGTTGCCAGGTTTTACATAGGGGTCGACTCCCGGAACGAACTGATGGTGTGTTGCGTTACGAACTTGAACGCCATTTAGCGTTTCGCCGTATTGCGAATTGGCTTCGCGGCCGACGGTATAGCTGACTCCTGCCTTGGCGAGCAGATCCCCTTCGTAGGTCGCGTCGATAAACATGCGGCCAGCGAAAGTGCGCCCACTTTCCATCCGAATACTCATGATTCGCCCGCTCTCTTTGGTCACGCCTTTTTTTAAATCGATACGTTCCTGGAGAAACACTTCGATTTGTGCCTCAGCGATCAGATCATTCATCAGCCGTTCTGCGACTCTCGGTTCGAAAGTCCACAGTGTGTCTTCGCTGGCGGCTTGTCGCGGGCTGCGGTATTGGTCAGGCCGTTCCTGTATCCAAGCGGACGGAACGCCGTAATATTTTTTTACGCTGCGATAGAAATCACGTGACATTCCGCCAATCGCTCCCTTGTTGCCGATGTCGGTCGCCCCCAATCCGCCACTGGTCAGGCCCCCCAAATGGCGCCCAGGCTCGACCAGCGCAACCGATTTTCCCATGCGACGTGCCTGAACCGCCCCAATCACTCCGCTGGAGGTCCCGCCATAGACAACAAGATCGTAGGTAGATTGTTCCGCGGCTCGTGCCGCAAGAGAAGCGATCGTCAATACAATGAATACAAAGCGTGCCATGACATTATCTCCAAAGTTGTTAGGAGCGGCCCATTGTAATCTTCCGACCTCTACTTGCGGCAAGAAGTGTGGTGCGACGCTCCGCGTCGCAATGCACGTCGCGGAGCATCGTGCCACACTGGTCGCATCACGTGAACTGTCCGGCTACTGCCTGGTCGACTTCGGATTAGTTACGATGCCGGGGATCCTCCGATGAGAATTTCGACGGAAAGGAATCCCACAAATGGCGAAAAAGAAATCTGCTGGAAAACGCCAAAGCAAGAAGCAGCGAAACGACCTGCCCGCGGACCTGCTAAGCACGAGTCTGGACCCGGAGTCACTACCAAAGGTGCTGCACCCAATGAGAAACTACGTGACGGAGGATCAGCTGCCTGATTCACCCGAAGCGCGCGGTCAAAATCTTGCGTTTCAGGCATTCGATGCCGAGGACACTTCGCAGCGATTGCAACTCGCTCATCAGGCGCTCGCCGCCTGGCCAGACTGTGCGGATGCGTACTTGGTGTTAGGGTTTGAAGCCGACGACGACGCCGAGCGGCTCAAGTTTTTTCAAGACGCTGTGGCGGCCGGCCGCCGGGCGATCGGGGAGCAAGCTTTCGAAACGCTCGTTGGCAATTTCTGGTTGGCGATAGAAACCAGGCCGTTCATGCGCGCCGTGCTGGAAATGTCGCACACACTTTGGAATCTCGGGCGGCACGAGGAGTCGATCGAACAAATTCGCGAGATACTGCGGTTAAACCCCAACGACAATCAAAGTGCGCGGTACGTCCTGTTAAGCCATTTATTGTTTCTGAACCAAAACGAAGCAGCCGCCGCACTGCTCGGCGAGTACCCGGACGACGCATCGGCGGATTGGCTCTATTCGAAGGCATTGCTGTTGTTTCGCGGCGAAGGAGGTACTCCAACCGCTAAGAAGGCACTCCAAGCCGCAAAGAAGTCAAAC
>JANNPR010001220.1:0-3309 GCA_031400345.1 Planctomycetota bacterium
GTACCGTCACACTGGTTTATCCATAAGAAGTTCGCGTGTCCGTCATTGGCAACATAGATGTCCGGCCATTGGTCTCGATTGAAATCGGCGCACACGACTCCAAGACCTGCTCCCCGCTTGGCAACAATTCCCGATGCGACAGTCGCATCTTCGAATCGAGTTCCATTCGTCGCGGAGTTCGCTTCAGCGTCGTTGGCACCCTGAGCTAGGCGACCCGTAACATTATGGTACAGCTGGTCTGTGGTCCGAGGAAAAACGGCCGGATTGCAAAAGTCTTGTCGGCCGCTGTTTTCGAAACACGGTCTTCCTGGTTGGTAGTCCACGTAGTTTGTCACAAACAGGTCGAGCCAGCCGTCGCGGTCGTAATCGAGGAATGCGGCCGACGCCCCCCAACGTTCGCACTCGATTCCAGCAGCCTGGGTAATATCCTGAAATCTCCCCTCCCCTTGATTTTGAAACAGGTGATCAGGACCGTACGCGGAAACAAAAACATCGCACAAACCGTCATTGTTCACGTCACCTGTCGCCAGCCCCATCCCGTACATGGCGACATCCAATCCCGATCCCTCAGTTGCGTCCACGAATCGCCCATCTTTTTCCTGACGCAAAAGAAGATTTGAAGTATTCGAGGACATGAGGGATTGCGTCCCAGGCTCCGGTTTGTTCATGGGCTCCGGTTTGGCGCCTGAACGCAAAAGAGCGAGCGAATCCGGTAGCTTGCAATTCAGCAAGAGAATGTCGAGATCGCCGTCATTGTCAAAATCGAACAAAGCGCTCCCGCCCGCCATCACCGCAGGGAAAAAAAACTCGGCGTATCCGTCCGCCGAATGTTGAAACAGAACCCCTAAATCGGCGCTCGCATCGACAAAGGCATCCAGGGCGATGACCTGGCGTTGGTTAATTGACTTGCCATCGCCTTTGTCTCCGAAATTACGGTTACACGCAGCCAGCAACGACATTACTACGCAACAGATACACAAAAAAGAACGTGTTGCTAAATCCTTCGATACGAATTTGCGGACGGCAGAAAGCAAGCGAATAGTCACAGCAACATCTTCAAAATGGCTTCATCTACCCAGTCTGTAACCCAACGTATTGAAATTACCTCAAACGTCCCACCTCAAAGCTCAGGTTGGCAGGTGCTGGGGACGAGTCTCAACCCATTTTTCTGCATCGAAGTGACGTGAGTAGGTACCGTAATCGTTGAACCAGAACCGTTTTGCCAAACGATAGGCCAGGTTCTTTTCCGGAATTTCATGGCCCGGATTGAATTGGGACGGCCGGGTCTGCATGGCGTTGAGTTCCGCCACGGCTGTACCACGAGCTGTTGTGTCACGCGCATTATGGCGATCCGCAAGTTGCTTTAGCAGATCAGGACGTTCCAAGACGATGCAGCCACGGGTGCTTTTAGCGGCGGTTTCCCGGAAGTCGCGCAGGAACGCTGAGTTGTTGAAAACATCCTTTAACGGCCGATCGTCGTAGATCGATTCTTTAGCAAACTGAATGATCGGGCAGGGTTCGATATCCCCCCAGGGGCTAATGTGGTGCGTGAACCCAGTGGCTGCCGGGCACAACGCTTTACCCTCCCCATCATAGTAAGCATCGATGATCACAATTGGTTTCTTGGCACGCATGTCGACGACGAATTGGCGAGCACTTAGCTGCTGCTCCGGCGTGAGGCATAGTTCAGGGGCTGCATCCGGACCAACAGCTCGGTAGATGTGAAACCAGCAATACATGACACCCAAATCGATCAGACGATCAACCCATTCCTCGCTCAATAGGTCAAAATTCGTTTGGCATAGGCTGGTGCAAACGCCCGTCATGACCTTGTGCTTCAAACAGTTCTGGAGCCCCTCCATCGTCTTGCTGAGAACTTCCAGCCGCCCGCGCCGCTGATCGCTGACGAATTCGTTTCCTTCAACACTGACTAATGGTGTAACATTTCCTAATTGGCTGAGTTTTCTAGCCACCTCGTCAGTAATGAAGTGCCCATTCGTAAAGACTTGAAAGTAGCAATCCGGGTGAGCGGCGATAATGTCGAGCAATTCCGGATGCATAAAGGGCTCGCCCCCAAGTATCCCAAAGAACGAATTGCCCATCTCTTTGGCTTCGGAAATTAGCCGATTCATGGCGTCCAGCGGGATCTTTTCCTGTTTTGCGGCCACATCGACCCAACATCCTTGGCATCGCAGGTTGCAACTGTTGATCACTGAAACGTATAAGAACGGGGGGAAAAAATCCCCTTTTTTCAACCGACGTTTGTGAAGTTGTACTGACCGAATGCCCTTAATTCCAGCATTCCAGAACAATTTCCAAAGCAACCGCTTGTCAGTTTGGAACATCAGCCGTTTTGCAAATTGAAAATACATGAGATAGGCAACAAGATGTAGTATGCAGCGGTTGTGCGGATTGGTGGGACAAGGCGTACGTGATTATACCTTGGCCCCCAAGAGCTACCTAGGATCCCTAAAACGTGGCGAACAGACTTTTAATGGAAACTTGACTCAAAATAAGACACGAAAGTAAAGTTAATTAGTCGATGATTCGACCAAAGAAAATAGGCAATCATCGGAGTTACCGGGATCCAACGCCAGCTTTAGCGAAAAGCCTGCGACAAACTGAGCGGTGCGGATCTCTCGGTTAACGCGATTAACCTTAGCGGAGCCGCACCAATGCAGCCCAAGTTGCCTCCTATTACGTTGCGACAGTTCTTTAGTGGACTCGCAGAATACGTTTTTCAAACCCAGTTGGGAGTCGCCGATCCCCCGTTGGTCGATTACGTCGGGAATCTGTTAGTGCGATTCGTACGAACGGATGCGATCCTACGCATCCGTACTCTAACCGGTCGGCCGGTCTCCGAAGTGGCGGAAATGCTGATCGAGGCCAATCATCGGATGGGTGTCGCTCGCCGCGAAGTTCACCGCCATATTGGGGATTTCACCCTATTCTGGACCGGCGTATATCCGGAAGCACTTCGTGAAATGCAGAGCGCTGCCACGAAAGATCAATTCGTAGATTATTGTGCCCAGGGAAAACGAGCGTACATGATCGCCAGTTCCATCGATGCAAATTCGAAAGAAGATGCACCGGCGGACGTACTCCAACGACTCAGCAGCCAATTCGAAATGTGTGCCTACGGGCTGCGCGAAGTGCGTCGCGAGTGGGAGGAACGGGACGAACCGGACCCACATCGACCTTTTTTGGTTGAATAGTGTGGCCCGCCGGGCTCCGGCGGTCTTTTTGCCGTAGGTTCCTAATAAACTCAACTAGCTCCGTTTTCGCCCGGGCCGGGCGTGTCACACTAAC
>JANNPR010001244.1:0-4899 GCA_031400345.1 Planctomycetota bacterium
GCGGCTGGCGCCGCG
The DNA here is from genome assembly GCA_031400345.1 of Planctomycetota bacterium. Classification (GTDB taxonomy): domain Bacteria; phylum Planctomycetota; class Planctomycetia; order Pirellulales; family Pirellulaceae; genus JANNPR01. The sequence goes on from JANNPR010001244.1 coordinate 16, forward strand.
ATCTCGCCCTGGGCTGGATGATCTGCTGGGGCTTCGCCCCGAATACAGCGCAGCCGGGAAATGGAACAAAAACAAACTCGGCCGAATGCATTTTGGGATCTTGACTCGCACAAACTGCGCAGGCCAGTGCCGCCCTAACCTTAGGCGTGCCAGCCGTCCTGGGAAGCTGATGTTTTTGCCCCCTCACCCTTTCCAACGTTCAAAACAACTCCAATATGTGTTCCCCGTTGTGTTCCGGGTTGCCAATAAGGCGGCGGCCTTGCGGGTCAACAACAACGTCGAGCATTTCCAAAGGGATTTGGCCAACAAGCACCGGAACATCATTCGGCACTTCCATCACATCGACGGTGCAAAACCGATCTTGAATTGTCACCCGGACCGGTTCGTACACGGACACGGGACCGACGCCTCGCGTCGATCGGGCTTGTTTCTCGTATACCTTCCGAAGCCCGAGTTGCTCGATGATTCGTGTCGGCAAGGCAAGCGTCGTGGCGCCAGTATCCACCAACGCGTCCCGAACGGGCGTGCGACGAACTTCCTCGGGACTACGCACTCCGCGGGTCACTTCGGACAGATCGCCAAGGTTTTCGATCAGCACTTCCGTTAGTACACGTCCCACGGTCGTCTCCATTCGATCCTCCTATTGTCCTGTCTCGGGACTGGCTGGAAGCATTGTACTCCAAGAACAGACCGCATTGATCCTCGCTAATCAACAACGGATGGGATTCAGAGTTGAGGACGTCTGTCAGGTGTCGTTGCGTTGTCCCCACGATGTCCACCCGCACGAGGCCCGCTACCAGGAGGCCCGCCACCAGGATGCCCGCCCCAGCGCTTCCACTTATCGCGGAAATAAGCCTTCGTCAATTCGGTCCGCATTTGATCCACGGGTAAATTCTCCAGATAGTCGCGTTGTTGAGGATCCAAGCGTTCGTTAAAGAACTTTTGCAACTGTTCCTTTGAGACCGTGGGCGTCATTTTAAAAAACCCGACACGCTTGATCCATTCCTGCAGTACTTCAGCACGCTTTTTGGGATCTTTGATTTCCCTGAGAACCGCCTGCGCTTCGGGCGACAATTTCAATTCTTTTTCCGATGGGCGTACCGTTCGGTCTGACTTTCCATGGCGTAGATAGGCCCCGTAGGTCGCCAGTCTTCGGCGATGTGGGTCGTCAATCCGATTCAAAAATCCCAGCTGCACGTGTTCGGGAATTTCGGCAAGAAGTCGCTGTTCATTGTCCGTGACAAAATCTTCTATCCACGCTTGAATCGCCTCAACATCACTTGACTTCAAGTTCGTCCCAGCCAACGGACCCATTCGTTGTGATTCTTGCTGATGGAGCAGTTTCGTTACGGCGGAAATACGATCCGTTGGGGAACGATCGCTTAGATCCGCTCGCGAAGTCGCCGGCAATGTCGCAAACCATTCCTCGTAGCGCACCATTATCCGTCGTAGCTCGGGACCATTGGGATCTTTGACGAGGTCCTCTTCCAGCTGTCGCAGACGATCTTGTTCGGCTGGCTTGAGCGATTGGAACCGATAAAATTTCCGCCGCAAAGCCTCTTTGTCGGCGTCCGACAAGCCCGAAACGTACCGACTTCGAGCCGACATCAAATCGGCTGTAGATAGTGCCCCGTTACTCAGCGGAGTCCCGGAAGCACTAGCACAAATCAATGACAGCGATACAAGGAGTTCAAGTTTCATCGCTGACTTCCTCTACAAAAAGCGATTCGCGCTGCAACTGCCGGAGGAAGTCGATGTCTTCTGTGTGGACGTAGAGATCTAAATTCTCAATTACCCGCAGATCACGCAGCAGCGCGTCGTCAGAGTTCGTAGTGCTCAGTCGCGCGGCCGCAAATCCGGCCAAGGTAGCCAGCAGTACGGCGCCGACGCCCACCAGCAGTGAATAGGCACGTCGCCGTTTAGCTGCATGAAAATTTTGGGCCTGTTCGCGTTCCGTGGAGATGGCTACCATTTCCACGGTTGACTGTGTGAACTTTTCAGAAGCATCCACTGGAGGGAGGGAGTCTAGCATTAGCCACGCATCACGCAGAGCTTCCAATCGCTCGCGATATTTGGCATCGACGAGCAAGCGCCGAGAAACGCGATCACGAGCTTCCTCGTCCAACTCTTCGTCCAAGTACGCGACTAGTTCGTCGCAGAACTCATCCTGAGACGTTTGTATTGGGTCGTTTGTACTCATGGCTTCATTTCCGGGGCCGGCCGGACTCCTTCTCGGATGTACGGATCCAGCAAAAGGCGTAAGTTTTCACGCGCTCGAGACAAGAGAGACTTCGTGGCTTGCACGGTCAGCCCCATCGTCTTTGAGATATCTTCATAGCTCATGTCTTCAAATTTCGATAATAGGATCGCCATCCTCTGTCGCTCGTTGAGAAACTCAAGCGCCAATCGGACTATTTCCGCACGCTCAACCTTGTCCAACCTTTTAGCCGGCATCCAGCCGCTGGCGGCCGCCGCGAATTCCTCGAGTGCGGGTGGTCCCGAGTCCTCATTTGCCCGTCCACTCATCGTCGTTTCGCGCCGTCGTCTGGACGATCGACGTGAGTTACTGGCAACGTTACTGGCGATACGGAATAACCATGTGGCAAATTTCGCATCCGGAGAATATGTCTTTCGAGCTCGAAATATCCTGAGAAAAACGTCCTGGGCCAAGTCTTCCGCTTGGTCCCGTGAACCGACTGCGTGTTCCAAAACCGTCAGCAATCGAGACTGATAGCGCAGCACCAGTTCTTCAAATGCGGACGCATTGTCGTCGCGTACATGCAACATCAGTTGCACGTCCGGATCCGATATCTCGTAGGGAGGCGGCAACGATTCGCTAATTACCAAGCAAAGCTTTCTGCACACAACAAGGGGGATTACTAGGGTGGGACGGTCAGGTAATGATTTACCTGGTACGCTACTAAACAAACACCCGAATGTGACTAAAGTTTCTCACTCAAATCGGTCAAGCTCACAAGCGGAGGTGTGGAACGGCGTAGTTGACCGCAAGCGGCGTTTATCTTGTCCCCTTTTCTTCGCCTGAACCGAACAGCCAACCCACCCTGCTCTAAGATCTCGCGAAATGTTGTTTGCGTGGCGGTGGACGGCGTCCGGAAGGGCAGGCCGCTTACCGGGTTATAAGGTATTACATTGAGAAGGGCTGTTCGCCCACGCAGCAGTCGCACCAGTTCATGGGCGTGTTGAGGGAAATCGTTAAGGCCCGCAAGTAAAACGTACTCGAACGTTAACTTGCGTCCTGACGCGTCAAAATAGTGGTCGGCGGCAGCCAGAATCTCGCCCAGACCGGTTGATTTGTTGACAGGAACGAGCTGGTTTCGCAATTCGTCGTTGGGGGCATGCAATGACACGGCCAAATGATAGCGAGGACACTCGTCTGCGAGTCGTCGAATCGCTTTAGGAATGCCGACAGTCGAGATCGTAATTCGGCGGGGACTTATACCGAGTCCGTGGGGATCGCTCGCGATCTCCAAGGCCGGCAGCAAGCGGTCAAGATTGGCTAACGGCTCTCCCATTCCCATCACCACGATGTGGCTTAGCCGCTCTGTGGTCGGTAACCGATGTTGCAAAAGCAGCATTTGCTCCACAATCTCGCCAGTCGTCAGATTGCGGTCCACCCCGTCCAGACCACTGGCACAGAACACGCAACCCATGGCACAGCCCACTTGCGAGCTAACGCAAATGGTTCGACGCTCCTCATCTCGCAACAGGACGCACTCGATGCGTCCCCTGTCGCTCAACTCCAATAGCAACTTCTCGGAACCATCAGCCGAAGCACTATGAGTCACCGTCTGGCATGACCAAAGTTTACCGATGGTTGCCAAGTCATCGCGAATGGATTTGGGGAGGTCCGTCATGTCCCCAAAATCGCAGGCCCGCTTTTCGAAAACCCAGCGAGCGATCTGTAAAGCACGATACGCTGGCCACTGGCGATCCTGAGCCAATTGCCCCAGCCCGATTTTCGAGAGATCAAGCAGGTGCTGCATGGTTTGCCCTCCGGTCGCGAAGAACCTCGTCGATCCGGTATCTCAAATCCCGGCGATGAAAAACCTCATTCGTTTATCCCAATTGGAAAACGCCGTTTAACGCATTCTGTCGAACACCAGCGGCATCCGTTAGGATACGCACGAAGCTAAGTAACGCAAGCGGGACCAGATGTAGTAGGCACACTCCGTGTGCCGTTACGGCACACGGAGTGTGCCTGCTACAACAAAAACGGCACACGGAGTGTGCCTGCTACAACAAAAACGGCACACGGGAGTGTGCCTACTACAAAACAGGACTCCCTATCATGAAGCGACGAGTTCGATCGACTGCAGGGTCCATGAAGAAATCCGATTCGTCGCGCGCCCTGCAGTTGGTTTTAGAACTGATGGAGATCCCGGCAAAGAGCGGCGAAGAACTTCGAGTCGCCGAGTATCTGACTCAGCATCTCCGTCGAGCGGGAGCGGCATCCAAGGCCCTGGTTTCGGACACCGCCAATCGCCATACTTTGGTCAAGGGTGACACGGGAAACTTGATCCTAAAACTACCCGGCACCGTTCGAGCACCACGACGTTTGCTCACGGCGCACATGGACACGGTTCCAATCTGTGTTGGCTGCCGACCGGTCGTTAAGAGCCGTTTCGTCCGGTCGGAAAATCCCCAAACAGGTGTGGGAGCAGACAACCGCGCCGGCTGCGCTGTTTTACTAAACACCGCAATCCAGATACTGCAACAAGCGTTGCCGCATCCACCTCTGACATTCTGCTGGTTCGTGCAGGAGGAAATTGGTTTATACGGAGCTCGGTTTGTTAGTAAATCCAAACTCGGAAAGCCCGTTCTGGCGTTTAACTGGGATGGTGGACAGGCGAGCAAGTTGACGGT
>JANNPR010001259.1:0-1366 GCA_031400345.1 Planctomycetota bacterium
ACAATTCGATAGATACGTCCCATGTCAGCGCCCAACATCTGGTCGGGGCGACGCTTCAATTCATCCGGCACAAACTCGGGATGCTCGATGACCGCCCGATACATGTCGACTATATACAGAGCCCCGTCCGGACCGAACTCACAATTCACCGGTCGAAACCATTCGTCCGGGCTGGCCATGAATTCGACGCCATCACGCTCCGGATGGGAAGTAAATGTAGCACCTTGGGGTTCGACCAACTCACAGTGCACCAGGTTCCCAGTCGGGTCACAAGTGAAACCGGAACCATAGTATTTTGCGGGTAAGCTATCGCCCCGATAAATCAACACTCCGCAAGCGGCCGTAAATTGGCCTGCATGGAGGTTGGAAGTCGTCCAAGCGCGGCTCCTCGCAAAAACGCGAGACTGTTCGGCCGCTTTGGCCACGTCATGCCGTACCTCGGGTACTGCCTTTTGCGGATTGTGTTTGAGAAACCGGTCCTCCAGAACAATGTGCATCAGCGGATTGCGATTGCTGCACACAAATCGGTTTCCAAAATCATCGAAGGTAAGACCGAACTGACCCGCGCCAGTGACGGCTTCGAAGTGTTGCGAGTTAGGATCGAAGCGAAAATCAAGATTATTTATGGCCAGAGGCGGCTTGGCTGGATTGCGAGCATCGACAATGGAGCCGCCTCGCAAGCCGTTGGCAATATAGATATAGCCGTCCATCCCCAGCCGCGGATGGTTGGCCCTTAGTTGCGAATTCTCTTGAGCAAATCCTGTGAACCAGGTCTCGTGTATGTCGGCGCGTCCGTCCCCGTCCGTGTCTTTCAAAAAGGCAACCTGACCAGCTAAGGTAACAATCACGCCGCCATTCCAGGGCTGCAACCCCGTCGCGAATAGCAATTTGTCAGCAAAAACTGTCGACGTTTCGAATCGTCCATCTTGATCACGATCTTCGAGAATCCGAATTCGTGACCGAGGACTATGGCCAGGCGGCGGCGCGAAGGGATAATCCCCCATCTCCACCACCCACATGCGGCCGGACTCGTCGAAACGTATTTCGATCGGATCCATTACTTGCGGTTCGCAGGCCGCGAGCTCTACCCGTAGCCCGGGAGCAAGTTGAAAGTGCTTTATAGAATCCTCTGGCGAGACGGGGCTAGTAATATCGGCCCCATGAACCAACCTGGATGGGAACAGAATCAACAGACAAAACACGGTTACCAAAACTGTCTGCACCGCGGCACCTGCATGCTTCCAACCGACGAGGATTAACTTACGATCTCATATCCTTTTCGCTGCTCTCTCTTAAGCCACCGGTTGGCGTCCTCATCGCCGACAATTTGTTCCCTCTGCGGATCCCATTTTAACGGACGCCCAAG
>JANNPR010001264.1:0-4139 GCA_031400345.1 Planctomycetota bacterium
GCGTCTCGTCGTGTTGACTCCATAGCGACATATCCGCGGGAACCGTAATTAGGAAATAGGATCCCGGTTTGGCGGCGGCGACGAGTGTTGATAGCATCTGAAAATCGTCTCGCACGTGCTCCAACACGTCCGTCAGCAAGAATACGTTGGCATGCTCGAGAACCCCGTTCAACGAATTTAGGTTCTCACAACAAACGAATTTCACTTCTGGAAATCTGGTCCTTGCCAAATCAATGGCCACAGGCGACGCATCAACACCAATACCCAGGTAGTCGTCGTTGATCGCAGCAATGTTGGCTCCTGTTCCGCAACCGACATCTACCACGCAGGATTCACGTGACGGCGAAGACAATTCCGCTATGATCGCACGTAGGATGTTGCGGCGAGCACTAAACCACCAATGGTCCACTTCCAAATTCGCATGAGTTTTGAACACGCTATCCATGTCAAATGCACCTGCAGTCGAGGAAAGCCGAACTGCTCCCAAGTGGCGGTACTCTACAACGATCCCTGGGAAATCGGCAATCTCAGTCTGAGCTAGGGCGCCGGCTCAACTGGTCCGGGCAAGGTGCCAAAGTCACGCGTGAAGCTGGGATCGGTTGAGGCTGCCATCGAGCCCTGCAGAAAGGCAATCAGATCCGCCATGCCTTCGGGGGATATTCACTTTTGCAATCCCTCTTGCTTCTGCGATTTTCTAGTGGAAGTCAGTTCTTCAACATGGTGGCGGAAAACCGTGACGAGTTCATGTCTCTCTTTTTTGATCGTCACGCTGGTCGCCGTTTGGCTGACGATCATGCCTGTGTAAGTCCGACCGGATTTATCCACCACAACATACTGAATATAATTCGGAAGTACGTATTGGTTCGGGTCAAGAATATGAACCAAGAGGGCTGCGGCATCTCGCGACGGCGACGAGGCCAGGTTGGGACCGATCGCATGTCCTTTGCCGCCCAGTTGATGGCACGACGAGCAGTTCTTGTCGAACACGAGCAATCCATTTTTCGCATTCCCTGAAGTCTGTAGCACCTTTTGATATTCGGCGACTACCCCCTGTCTTTCCCGTGTCGTGGCACTTCCAAATAGCTGTTTGGCCAGCTGTTGGATCGAGGCGTTTCTGTGTTGGATCAGAAGCTCGCGTCGCACTGGCTCGATTTCCATCACGGGCGCTTCACCTCGCAATGCAGCTTTCAACAGTAACAACGTGCGGGCTTCGTTTGCCAGTAGTGCGTCGAAGGCGGCACGGCGTGATTCGGGCGTGAATGTTGCAAGTCGACTCAGCAGCAACTGTGCGAACGCTGGCCCCTGGTCGTCGATAAGCGCACGGATGACCGCGATTTGAACATCCTCCGCTTCGCTAGACTGAATGAGATCAAATAATTGCTGCCGATACTTGCCTGTACTTTCCGCGCCCAGTAGTTCGACGGCTATTCGCCGTTGTGAAGCATCCGCCTTACTGTCGACAACAGTTTTTTCAGCCGACAACAGAACGTTCTTCCAGAACTCCGACTCCCGCGATTCGTCCTTTGCCACTACGATTTTCTTACCACTTCGCGTGACGCCACGACAGAGTTCCAATGCCAATCGCTCACAGTTGGCCTGATTAAGACCAACTGGCGGATCGGCTATGGTCGCCATGACTGCATGGATGTCGCTTTGTCCTCCCGTGGCACCGGCGATCAGAGCGAGTCGCCCTAGTAACTGAAGCCCCTCTGGATCAGATAATACGGCGTTCGACGCGCCGGCGTTTACCTTGTGGTGCACCAAATCAACGAACAATGGCGAGGCCACCTTCACAGCCGAACTCCTCACGGCCGTGCGCAACCAGCGATCGCCAAAGTGCTGTCGGAGCAGCTTGGCCAGCGCGCCGGCGATTTGCGGATCAGATGACTCTCCTAAAGATAATGCCACTTGGAACTGGACTCTCAGACTGGAATCTTCAACCAACTTAAGAATCAAGGCCAAGTCGATCGAGTTGTTCCGTAATTGTGGTTCGCAAAGACGTACCGCCTGAACCCGCACTTCAGGATAGTCATCACTCAGAGCAGACTGGAGCGTAACGACATCCAGTGATTGCAACCCTTCCAACGACCACAACGCGAGCATCCTCGATTCCGCACGCGGGCTTTTTCGAGCCAACCTCCGCAGCGGCTCCACCATGGACTTGTCCTGTCTTTCAAAAATCAGGCGGTGAGCCGTATCGCGCCACCAACCATGAGAGTTCTCCAAAGCGTGTACCAGTTCCAAACTTGTCGCGTGAGTAAGCCGAGGCGGCGATGGCGAGTGGAAACCGGGCGGGGTGAGGCGATAGATCCGCCCATGATTCCGACCATTCGTCAGATCCAAGTGTTTTACCACGTCCAGTGGAACGTGAATCGATTCCAGCACTTCGCGACTCATGTCAAGGCAATACAACGTTCCGTCCGGAGCGTTTACAAAGTTGACCGGCCGAAACCAAATGTCTGGCGAACGAATGAAATCCGTCTTTTCGTCAACGCGGTGAGACTTGAACGTGATTCCATCGGGCGTAAGTTTTCGGCGGTGCACAAGGTTATTTTGTCCGTCACCGATGAAGATATTTCCATAGTATTCGCTGGGGTACGCGCCACCCCGATATACGGTGACTCCGGCTGCTGCGTCGATGACATGGTGGCTTGCTCCGGCGGACGACGCCGCGCGTTCATTTTTGATAATTCGACGACTGCTGCGAATTTGTCGCCAGCGTTCGACGGGACTAATACGAAAAATGGGAACTGGTCCAGGCGCTAAATTAAGAATGGAACCGGGCGTAGGTAAGAACGGATTTCTGGCTAAGTAGTGCTCAGCTAACACAACGTGTTGCAATGGCTGAGACTCGCTACACACGAAACGGTTGCCCCAGTCGTCGAACGTATTACCGAACTGAACCGTACCGGTGGTAGGCTCAAATTGTTCTGAAACGGGGTCAAAGCGGAAGTCGCGGCCGCTCACCGAAATCGGCACAAATGTGGAATCCTCTGCCCGCCGCACGGCACCTCCGTTTCCAGCGGTGGCACCATAAATCCAATGTTCAAAACTCCATTGCAGGTTATTGAGCATGGCCTGTTGATTATCCAGGCCGAACCCGGTGAAAACTCGGCGTTTGACATCGGCTCGAAAGTCCCCGTCCGTATCCTTGAAATACCAAATGTCAGGTGCAGCAGCTACGAATACGCCGCCCTTCCAAGGAACAACCCCGGCGGCCCAAAGTAGTTTGTCGGCAAACAAATGGCCTTCGTCGAATTGGCCATCGTTGTCCAGATCGCGCAGGAACCGCACGCTGCCAATCGGATCGGCGCCCTCGGACGGCTTGTACGGATAATCTCGCATCTCGCATACATACAGATTTCCGTCCGCATCAAATGCCGCGGCAACTGGGTCATAAACCAAGGGTTCAGCAGCCACCAGTTCCATGTGGAAGTCGTTCGCCACGTCGAACGCTTTCAGGGCGTCTCGCGGGGACTTCGCCGGAACCGGTTTGAGGAACTCCTTCAGCTCTTCGTCAGACGCGTTAAGCCTTCCAGTGTCTGAAACCAGATCGGCTTCTGCAGCATGGGACGAGACGACTCCCGGGGGAGACGTATCGCCTCGGACTAGTGACCGCAATTGACTTGGATGTTCGCCCGCACCCAATCCGTTTCGTTCGCGGATGGCGAGCAATACATCGCGCGCTTCCTGGAAATATGCCAACGTTTTGGCTTTTTCCGCGAAGGTTCGTTTGGTATGCGCTTCCATTTGCTTGTCAATTCGCTCGACCCAAACGTCCAAAGATTCTTTTCGATACGGTGTGCGATTTTCCATGTAGACATAAACTGGGTTCGTATGAGATTCCGCATCTGGCTGTCCCCCTGGCGTCTTGGAGTAAGCTCGTGCCGCGATCCAAACCGATTTCTTAGCCGTAACTTTGTAGTCAACTTCCCACCAAGCACCACGGACCTGGGAAGTTGGTACGTCCCAGTGTTTGGCGATTTCGCCATTGACGATCAAGTCAATCTTGGTAACCGTCGTGACCTCACACCGAACCCGTAGTTTGACGAGCAGTTCTGTTGGTTCTGGTTTCGGTACGTCAATTATTTCGCCTGGCCGACGTCCTTCGACGTCAATGGATAGCAATGGACCGGTAG
>JANNPR010001282.1:0-3419 GCA_031400345.1 Planctomycetota bacterium
CCATCAACCGTCGCGACGACCTCCCTAGAGCCGACCAACCCTCGCGCGCGGCCCTCGTTCGCCTCGCGAAAAGTTGCGGCTCAAAGCGAAGCGACACCACGCAACAATTGATTTTATCACACGTTCTCCGTGTGCCGTAACGGCACACGGAGTATGCCTACTACAACAGGGCCATTTCCGGCTGCTTGATATGACCGTCGGCATCCCCTATTCTTGCTGCAACTGTCCTCAACGGAACCCTGACCTGTGACCTCTTTCTAGGACCCATCATGAGCGTTGCCGAATCGATGCAGGAGCAAGCCGAACAGTTCCGGTCACGGTATGCGGCAGTGCGAGGTGAAATCGGCAGAGTCATCGTGGGTCACGACGAAATTGTGCACGGCGTTCTGACGTGTCTGTTTGTCGGTGGGCACTGCTTGCTCGAGGGTGTGCCCGGGTTAGGGAAAACTTTATTGGTTCGCACACTTGCCGAGGCACTCAGCCTTGACTTCAACCGAGTGCAATTCACGCCTGACCTAATGCCATCCGACATTCTCGGAACCAATATGGTCATGGAGTCGCCGGACGGACGGAAGTTCTTCGAATTTCAAAAGGGTCCGCTGTTTACGCAGATCTGTTTGGCCGACGAAATCAACCGCGCCACCCCGAAGACGCAATCGGCACTGCTGGAAACCATGCAAGAGGGCACGATTACCGTGGCCGGGATTCGCCACGAGCTGCAACGCCCGTTCTTCGTAATGGCCACGCAAAATCCCATTGAACAAGAAGGAACCTATCCCCTTCCCGAAGCGCAACTCGATCGGTTCTTCTTCAAACTGGTTGTCGGATATTCGTCCCGTGAAGAACTGGCGACGATTGTCGAACGGACGACGCGTGGCATTCGAATCGAACCCAAGAAGGTCATGGATGGGGACGAGATCATAAAGTGGCAACGGCTAATACGTGACGTAATCCTGGCATCACACGTTCAGGACTACGCGGTACGGTTGATCTTGGCCACTCATCCCAATGGACCATTCGCAACCAAGGTGACGAACCAATATTTGCGTTGGGGAAGCAGCCCACGCGGGGCTCAAACCATTGCCTTAGCCGCTAAAGTCCGAGCGCTGCTTGAAGGACGATACAATGTCAGCTTTGAAGACATTCGCCGAGTCTATCTACCCGCTTTGCGGCATCGTGTAATCCTCAACTTCGAAGCCCAAGCGGAAAACATCGAAGCGGATCGAATTCTGTTGGACATTCTGGAGCAGGTGCCCGAAAAAGCGGATCAGGTCTCGACTACCGCGGAAGTCGTTTCATAGAGAAAGACGCGCACACGAATCGATTCTCAATGCGCTGTGGGGTCTTTGAATTTCGCGCAGGGCCCGGAAGCGGTATGCCTATGTCATCTCCAACGACCACAACACCCTTGCTCAGCCCGCAGTTGTTGGCACAACTCGAACGGCTAGAGTTAATCAGCCGAAAAGTGTTTCGCGGCCGATTAAAAGGAGAGAGGCGAAGCAAGCGGAAGGGCCAATCCGTTGAATTTGCCGATTTTCGGAACTACGTTCCCGGTGATGATCTGCGATTTATCGACTGGAATCTGTACGCCCGGCTCGACCGTTTATTTCTAAAATTGTTTTTAGAGGAGGAGGATCTGCACTTCTATGCCTTGGTGGATGCAAGTAGTTCGATGGACTTCGGCACGCCCAGTAAATTGCAGTTTGCCAAGCAACTTGCCGGAGCATTGGGGTTTATTGGTCTCTGTCGAGCAGATCGGGTGAAGATCGAAGCACTTGGTGAAACTCGTCGTCGCCCCGGCCCTGTGCTGCGCGGCCGACAAAGCTTGTGGAGGCTGATTGAATACTTGGATGCCTTGGAGCCCGGAATTAACACTACGTTAACGCAGAGTGTTCGAGAATTCTGCTTGAGAAACTCCGGAAAAGGAATTCTGGTTTTAATTACCGACCTTTTGGACAAGAACGGGTACGAAGCTGCACTTCGATTGCTGTTGGCCCAGCAGATGGATATCTACGTGATTCATGTTCTTTCACGTGAAGAGCTCGAACCGGATATCAAAGGGGATCTTAAGCTCGTCGATTGTGAAGACAGCGATATCGCCGAAGTTACGGCTAGCCGCCCGCTACTGGATCGTTACAAACGCACGTTGGCCACGTTCATTGATGGTGCTAAGGAGTATTGCACTCGACGTGGCATTAGCTACCTCATGACCAGCAACGACACACCGGTGGAACAACTGGTGGCGAACTACTTGCGGAAACGAGGCCTCGTGCGATGAACCCAGGCGCACTGAACTGGCTGAATACACTCTGGCCATGGCAATGGGTGTTGCTGGGCTCGGTTCCGCCCCTGATTGTCCTGCTGTACTTTTTGAAACTTCGTCGACAGCCGCTCGAGGTACCCAGTACCTACTTATGGACGAAAACGGTCGAAGACCTGCACGTCAATTCGATCTGGCAGCGGTTGCGGCAAAACCTGTTGCTCTTCTTACAACTTCTGCTGATCTTATTGGCAATGTTAGCGTGTCTGCGTCCTGGTTGGAGAGGAAAGGAACTGAAGGGCGAAAGATTCATTTTCCTGATTGACAACTCGGCCAGCATGAGTGCCACCGACGTCTCCCCGAGCCGTTTAGAAGTGGCAAAGAAACGCGCGCTGGTGCTGATTGACCAAATGAAGTCCGGCGACGTCGCGATGTTGATCAGTTTTTCGGACGTGGCGGAAACCGAACTATCCTACACCGACAATCGTTCCGCCCTACGGGAGAAGTTGCAGCAACTAACTTTGACAAATCGCACGAGTAATCTGGCCGAGGCATTGCGCGCCGCATCTGGGCTGGCCAATCCGGGTCGGACCAGCCAAGCCGGTACGACTGACGTGCAGGTCGCCGAGGCTCTCGAAGCCGTTCTGTACATTTTTACGGACGGAGGGTTTCTCGACATTCCAGATTTTGCATTGGGTAATTTGGAGCCAAACTATGTGGCCATCGGCAGCGAGCGACCTGTAAATGTCGGAGTAACCGCCTTTTCGACCGATCGAAACACGGAGAAGCCAGGTCAAGTCCAAGCCTTTGGACGTCTGGAAAACTGTTCGGAAAAGGAACTTGCCGTGGAGGCCTCGTTGTATTTGAACGACAAATTATTGGACGCAACCACGGTGAAAGTTCCGGCTCGCGGCGGATCCGGTGTTCAGTTCGAGTTGGCAGATAGTGAAGGCGGTGAGCTGCGGCTGGATTTGGCTCTGAACGATGATTTGACGCTGGATAATCGAGCCTTCGCTCCGCTTAACCCTCCGCGTCAAGCGAATGTGCTTTTCGTGTGTCCATCGAACCCAGCAATTGAGGCAGTTACCAAGACGGAAGAAGCCAGAAAAATCGCGTTAGTGACGTTCGCCGAACCGTCGCAGCTATTGACGCCCGATTA
>JANNPR010001292.1:0-5767 GCA_031400345.1 Planctomycetota bacterium
CTTAGCCCGCGTCAGTTGAAACGAAAAAATGCGTCATCGAACGTAAGTCCGAGGACGCATTTGTTTTCGTGCCGTCTTAGAAATGCAGCAATAGGCTATTTCACCCATTCGGATTCTGATTGCGCAAAATCCCTGGCGTGAACGTTGCTATTCCTTATCTTCGTCCGGTCCTTCCTTCTTGGGTTCAGTCTTGCGTTCTGGGGTATCTTCTTTTAGTTCGGGGGGCGCTTCGAGCCGTTGCGGGCGAAAGTTCTTGCCGACTTCACGGATTTCGTTTTCGTCTAGATTCCCATCCTTATTCGAGTCGGCGCGGTCAAAACCCCTTTTCAGAATTTCCGGCGCCTCATCGCGGCTGATTTTTCCATCTTTATCCTTGTCAGCGAACTCTAAAATTCGTCGCAGGCCTTCACCGGCAAAAACTCCCTCACCGGGTCGTCCTAGTGTTAATCCTGGAACCACCCCTGGGCCGATGCCTCCTTGAACGGGCGGTAACATCTCGCGGCGCGAAATCTTACCATCGCCATCTTTATCCAGAGACGCAATTGCCTTGGCCGCATTCGAGACTTCAGCGGAAGACAGCTCCCCATCTCCGTCCACGTCCAAAGCCCGCATTAAAGGAAATGCAGGCATCCGGCCATCTCCGGGTGGCGACCCTTCCGCGCTTCCCGGCGGACGTGGTCCGCCATCTCGTTGCCCCGCCTGAATTCCTCGAGTGAACTGTTCAATCGTTAGCGCGCCGTCACCGTCATCATCAAGTCGTTCCAGCATCTTGGCAAACATCTCGCGTCGCTCTTCGGGAATTTCGTCTTTGGAAACGTTCCCATCGCCATTTGTGTCGGCTTTCTTCGCCATTTCTTCGGCACCTCGGCCATCCCTCCGTGGACGTTCCCGTTCGCCCTTTTTGGGTTCGCCATCATGAGTTCCTGTTAGCAGGCCAGCGATTCGGCCAAACTGCTCTTTCGTAACTGCGGCAGCGCTACCCAACCCAAGACGTTGCAAGCCGCGTTTGAATTCCTCTCGCTTGTTCTCCGGAACTTCCTCTGACGAAATCTTGCCATCTTTGTTGCCATCGATGCGTTCGAAGAGCTGCTGCGGGTCAAACGGCGGGCGACCCGATTCATTTCCTGCGGAAGCCTGGTCGCGTTCCGGACGTCGTTCGGTGCCTTTTTTGAATTCTGCTTGGCTGATCTTTCCGTCCTCATCCTTGTCGGAGGATCGCAACAGTCGGTTGAACAAACGCATCTGCTCGTCTGGGACCTCGTCCTTTGACACAAAACCGTCTTGGTCCTTGTCGAGCCGTTGGAACACATTGTCGTCTTGCGCGAGCGCGGACCCTGGAACTGTTAGGAGTCCTACTCCAACCCACTTAATGTACGACCTGAGCATAGTGATCGCTCCCAAAGGAAGGCTCAAAGGAAAGGAAGATTGGAACACGACGCTACGGATACTAACCCAGGTGGTGCGGATAAGTTTCGCAAGGAACCAACGAGTACGTTTATGGACGCCCCGAATTAGATCGCCTTTACGTAAACAACTTTGTCATCACCTGGCCTGTAAAAGTCTATTAGAACCGCCTCGCGCTCGTAGTCGCATGATTCATAGAAACGGTGTGTGGAACGGTATAATTCGCGATTCGAGGTTTCGATGTAGATCCGGCGACCACCAGCTTGTTTGATGAGTTGCTCCGATTGTTGCAACAAGTTACGTCCGATCCCTCGACGCTGTCCGCCGGACTCCACGGCGATCCAATACAGATCAAAGCTGGCCAGTGTGCAAGCAATGGGACCATAGCACGCGTAGCCAACGGTATGTTCACCATGCTGAGCAAACAGGAAGTAGTATTCAGATGCCTCGCCTCGGGAAAGTCGCTCCTGCACCAATTCGACCGCTACGTCGACCTCACTCGGAAGAAAGAATCCCGTAGATCCGACAATTCTGCGGACGTGATCGACGTCGGCAATTGTGGGTTCCAATCGATAGGTTAACCCATCCCGCCCCGTTGCAAGCTTCATGAAGATGTTCTCATGTGTACCATGTCATTCCCTTAGCGCTTCATCAAGGATGCGTTGGATGGCCGTTTCGTAGGGGATCTGCGCCCGCTGCAGAGCTCCCCAAAAGCCGGCCTCTGGTGTCAAGCATGCATTCGAGTTGATCTCTAAAATCCAAGGTTGCTGATCCTGATCGACTCGAAAATCAACCCGCGCGTAGCCTTTCAAACCGAATAGCTTCCAACAAGCACGCGACAAATTGACTACCTGCTCGACCAAAGAGGTGTCTGCGTCGGAAAAATCGAATTTGCGAGGAGTGTTCTGGTACTCAAACGAATTCTCTACCCATTTGGCGTTGTAACCCACGATCCGAAGCTGGTCGGGCGCGAATTGGGAAAAATCAATTTCGGCTGGCGGCAAGACTTCGACACCGCCGTCCGCCGCTAACATGGAGACATTGAATTCTCGTCCATCGATGAATCGTTCCGCAAACAGGGGTCGACCGAATTGACGCGAGCGAGCTCGCAAAATGTCGATCAGTTGCGATTCACTTGCGACAACGACCAAACAGTCATCTTTTACGCCAACCGACGCATGCTCCCCCACAGGTTTGATAATGGCCCTCGTGTTCTCGCACAGCGAGCGCGTGATTCCGTGCTCGGACCTCGAATTTCCGACCAGCCGAGTTACCCTGGTCCCAACTTCCCACCAATCGGCGGTTGGTAATCCAGCAGCACGCAAACGTTCTTTTGCAAAAAGTTTGTCCGAGGACAAGGCCGTGGCATCAGAGGGTGAACCCGTGAAGGGAACCCTCAATGACTCCAACAGCAATGGCACGACGGGACTCATTCGATCGGATCCAACGAGTGACTCCACGAGGTTGAAAACAACATCGGGAGAAGTGCCGACTAGCGCATCGTGAATTTCGTTCAGGTTGAGCGTGACCGGGAGCGTGCTAAAGCCATGACCTAGGCGATTCAGCGCGGCGGTGACGGCCTGCACTTGCCACAACGTATCTTGCTGATCTTGTGACGACGAAGCGGAAACCGAATTATGGAGCACAAGCACTTGCACGAGGACTGCTCAGCCGAAAGGAAATGTGAATTGAAAAACCTGTTATTTGCCTGCTGAGTTCAATCGCCTAATAAAGTATCGCTGCACTTCGGGGACGCAAGATCGACCGTTCGCGGCCAGTTGTTCGCAATGTGCGGCAGGCGATTTGGACCTGTCGACTACGGACCGGGTACGGCTTTTTCCCCCTTCGGAAATATCCGCATCAATGTCTCGTTCGGTTACACCAAAACAAGCACACATGGGCGCCTGCGGATCCTTTGGATAAGCTGGTTTGATAAGCGCATCGGTCAAAACATATCGCTCGAAAACGTCGAAATACACAACCTCGCACGTGGGCTTGGGACAAAAGTTCGCCGGTTCCGACAACGAGACCGCGGCCTCCTGGCTCACGTAATTGCGAATGGTGCCTCGTCCGACCGCTTGTCCGATTGAGCCGCAACGAGGGCAAAACTCTTCATTGATATCGGGCTCTCGGACAAATGCTTTATTCATAAGTGGGTGTTATGTTGGGCGGAATTTTAGGAGCCCTAAGCGCGCGACAAAAATTCGCCTGAGCGTGTATCGACTTTGATACGTTCTCCCTGACTAATGAATTCGGGCACTTGCACAACCAAACCGGTCTCCAGCGTAGCCGGCTTGGTGCGTCCGGTGGCGGAATTCCCTTTCATCCCCGGTTCGCAGTAGGTCACCGTAAGTTCCACTGCCACTGGCAACTGAACTCCAACGCATTCGTCGTTATAAATCAGCGCCACCATCCCCTCTAGTTCCGTGGTGATGTACGGTGCTGACTCTTCCAGATCTTGCAAACCTAGTGAGTACTGGTTGAAATCGACTTGATCGAGGAAGTGCATATGGGTCGGATCCGCATACATCAACTTTGCGGCTCGCTTTTGAAAGTCTGCCAAATCCAGATTGTCCGTTCCTTTCAGAGTGATGTCGAGCTTTTGGCGTGTCACCAGATTGCGTCCTCGGTATTTATAAAGAGTGGCCGCGCCCCGCGCCGAGGGAGACTGAACATGGATCGTTTCGATCATGACAGGCGCCCCGTTGTAGCTAACGACGACGCCGGTCCTTATTTCCTTAGCCAACATGATGGAGAGTCTCTAGGATTCAGATTCTATTTGGAGAAAGTCACGTCCACATACCGGATTGCGGATCAATTGAGATGCCATGACACAACTTGTTGAGTTTCTCGATGACGATTAATAACGCGCCTGGATCAAGAAATTCGTCCTCTTCGTCTTCGTTCAGGATTTGTTGAAAGTGATAAATCTCGAAGCGAGCTGTGCATTCGGCCAAATGATTGAGCCGGGCTTGATGTTGCGGGCCGTGGCCGGCACCTTTCATTTCGCTGAGCAACTCCTCAATCTGCCCGGTCACGTCCTCGCCTGAACCATAGCAAATGTCCATTGCGGAAAAGTCATCGGGAGAAATCAGCGATACCGATTCAAAGTTACCCCCGCTATCCGTTCTCACTGGACTCAATTCGAAGCGGGGACCGAGCCCACGTAACGTCTGATTAATCGCTGCGGCAGAAGGCCTCTGGTTTTCTCGAAATAAAACGAAATAGGTCTCTCGCCACTGGTAAAGGTCGTTTTCGAACAGAGACATCAGACTTTCCTTGGCGTTCCATGGCCGGGCTTGAAATATACACTTTTAGTTCATCATTAGTGCCAATCATCTGCGTCCACGTCATGATCACGGCCGAGTCCCCCTTGCCACGACTCGATTGCAGCCAGCACTTGGTCGCGTTCCTGTCGCGAAGCCCAAACCGATTCGTCTTGTTCCAATCGCACCTCATACTGTCCTTCGTACAAACAATCCTCGTTCCCGCAATAATGTGGAACATCGGCAATCCACATCACTCTGTATAACGGAACGTTCTTGTCATCGACTTTGCAGAAGATTGATGCCATTTCCGGCTCCCGAAAAGGTTATGGTTGATGACTTGCCTCACCCACAACCGAACTAACGGCAGCTACTGCCACCATCATTGGCTGATGTTTTGCAAAAACAACAGCCGTTAGCGACTTCCTAACTCGTTGGCCCGCCGCGTCGCGGCTTCGACAGCCGACATCAGCGCTCCGCGCACTGCCTGTTGTTCTAGCACGTGCAATCCGGCAATCGTAGTTCCTCCCGGGCTGGCTACCCGCTCCTTAAGCACCGCGGGATGTTCATTCGACTCAAGGACTAATCGAGCGGACCCCAGTAGAGTTTGAGCTGTCAGCTGCGTGGCGATGTCTCTAGGTAGGCCCATTCGCACACCGCCGTCACTAAGTGCTTCAATTATGAGAAATACAAACGCTGGCCCTGAACCCGACAGGCCGGTCACCGCATCCAACAGGCGTTCATCCAACTGCCAAGCTAAACCCACAGTTTGCAGCAGCCGCTGCACAAGCTCACCATCACTTGGCCTCGCATCCGCGCCCAAGGAAAAGCAGCATGCTCCCGCACCCACAAGGCACGGTGTATTTGGCATTACTCGGATTACCCGAGAAGTCTTCAAGCCATCCCGCAGATCACTTAATGTGACGCCTGCGGCAATGGATACGATAAGTTTATCGGCGTCTGAAACCGGCTGCAATTCAGCCATCACTGCCGGTATCTGTTGCGGTTTAACAGCCAGCACGATTACATCGCTACCGTCTCGAACGGCCCGGTTCGACTTGCCGATCGTGGCTCCAGGAACTTTCTCCAGGAATTGC
>JANNPR010001296.1:0-2227 GCA_031400345.1 Planctomycetota bacterium
GATGAAACGGTTTCGAAACGCCTAGAGATGGATATGAGCCGCGCAGCCGCCGTTCGCCGAAACAACGGGGACCGTCGTAGTGATCAACAAGATCCGGAACTATCTCGCTCGATCACGGAGGCAGTAAGGCCAGTGGTTGAACGCATGGCTGCCGAGCTCTCGATGTGTGTCCGATACCACAGCGTCACGTTTCGTGGTCAGCCAATGGAACGCCTGGTTCTCGGTGGAGGCGAAGGAAGCACGCCACTCATGGAGCTTTTTCAAAAGCGATTGGGCATCAAATGCGAACTCAGTGATCCGTTTCGCGGTGTGGCCACGACACTCGGCGCCAATCGTCGCGGCCAATGGGATATTGCCGCAGGGCTCGCATTACGGGAGCTGAATTAGCGATGAAAGATATTGACTTTCTGCCCGCACATTACGGCGAAAGACGCAAAGAACAGCACGCCCAGGTTTGGCGAACTTTGATGTTGATTGGGTTTGGAGGCTTGCTCTGCCTCCTCTCCGCCACCCAATTAACTCTACGCCATCGCCTGAAGGGAAAGCTCATCGAATTGGACACGCAATCGGTCGCCGCGGTCCTTCAAGAGCAGCAGCTTGCTTTGCTACAAGCCGATATAAAACGTGAAACCGAATTGGCGGAGCTGTTTACTTACCTGAAACATCCCTGGCCACGAACTCAGATTCTGGCTGAACTGCTGCGACCACTCCCCGAACCAATTTCCTTAATCGAAATGAAACTCGGCCGCGAGACGCCGGGCGGTGAGACAGCCATTTCACCCCCCGCGGCAGCCGAGACCGAGGCGGAAATCAAAGCCATGTCCGACGTGAAGGCGACCTTGCAGAAACTTCGGACTGAGAATGATTCCCGTAAAACGGTCGTCTATCTCGAAGGAATCACCGAAGATGATACCAACCTTCATTCGTACGTTGCCGAGCTGCAAAACTCTCCAATGTTCTCAGCCGCCGAACTGATTTCCCTGGAAACCATGGATCGGGGCGCCGAAAATCGCCTAGCGCGCTTCAAAGTCCGAATATCCGTACGCCCAGGGTTCGGCCAACCCAACGGTCCACAAAAGCCAACGCTTCTAAACACGGCGAACAGATCGTTGCACGAGGTGGAACGATGAAGAATCCAGCCGGAAGAAAACAACTCTTATCGATGGCACTTGGCCTGGCCGCTTTTTGCGGATGCTACAGCTACTTTATCTTTAGACCGGTGCAACGCAGCCTGACCGATCTGAAGACCGAACTCGCCGCTACTCAGGCACGCATTGCCTTGAGCGACCAACAACGGCCCATCGTTGAGCAACTTCAAACGCAGTTGGTTGCCACGCGGTCCTATGGCTCAACCTGGGCGAAGTCGGCACCTCGACGGAGTCGTGTCGTCGACGTGTACTCATCGATTAATGAACTTGCGAAACAGGCAGGCATATCCATCGAACGTTTTTCGCCACTGAAAGAACAGGAGGGAAAGGTCGTTTGCCTATGCCCGGTGAATCTATCCGTAGAAGGTGACTTCCAATGTGTATTCGCCTTTTTGCGACAGCTCGATGAGCTATCAGCTATCGTTTGGACGACCGAGGTAACGCTTCGTCAGAACCGCGAGAGTAGCGAAGCGGTCGAGGCGGATATCAACATGTTAATTGTTGCCGATAATCGCGAGATTTCCGGTTAGGTGAAGATTTCCGTTTACCGATACTAAGAGAGCTTGGTCTGAAACAGACGCAAATTGCCGTTTGTGAAGGACCATAGGAAACATGGACAAGCTGGCAAAGAAGATTAAGAAAGAGTTTGCTCGGAGCCCCGGCAAGACAGTCGTATTGCTGCTGATGTGTCTCGTCGCCGGGTATTACTACGTACCGATTCTATGGAAGCTTTTTGCTGGAAGTCCGACCACGGTCGCAATCGAAGCGGCGGAGTTGCCGTCGGCAATTGCACCGTTGCCGATAGCGATCACGTCCGATGGCCAGGAAAGCAAAACGACCTCAGCCAGTTGGTCACAAGTGGCTGACTGGATTCGACAAGATGCATTTATGAAACCAACCGCATTACTTGCGAACTCGCGAAATCCATTTGCCAATAAGTATCCCGCTGCGCCATCACCCGAAGACAGAGAGTCACCGGTTGCGGACAAGTTGGTCCAGCCACCGATCATCTCGCCCAAACAGGCCGGGTTGGTGTTGTGGAGCACGATGGTGGGAGCCAGCCAGCGGATCGCGATGAT
>JANNPR010001325.1:0-1436 GCA_031400345.1 Planctomycetota bacterium
TGCTGTAACGGCACACGGAGTGTGCCTACTACGACAACCAGATCCTAAGGCCCCGACATGGTCCGCCCATCACCCGCAACAAGCTCGGCGACTCGCACGCAGAAGTTATCGTTGAGCACCAGCACTTCCCCGCGTGCGACCAATCGCCCGTTCACATAAACGTCGACGGGATCTCCGGCAAGTTTGTCCAAGGTAACAACCGATCCGCGTCGTAGTTTCAGCAGTTCATCGACGTACATATAGGTACGGCCCAGCTCAATCTTTACGTCCAGTTCGACATCCCGAATCAACTCGAGCGTGGCTTGCTCAGTTGAGGCTGGAGTGCCGATAAATTCCTTGAACTCGAAAGATGCCACGCCCGGTATCTTTTGATCGACGGGCTTATCTACCGAAGCCAGCGCGTGTTCGGTCTGTTCCAGCAAGAGTTGGATATCGTCCATGATTTGCGACGCATTCGTCGCGGGAGCCGCTCCATTTTGCAGTGCGGCTGAGGTTCCCTGAGGGCCGGAGTGCGGACCCGCTTGATCAGGGCCGCCGCCTGGCAAGCTTGTAGCCGAGGACGGAGGTGAGACCGTTTTCGGTTGGGAAGTAGGAGCAGAGCGTGGTGCTGCTACTTGTTCGTCAACACTCTGTTGGTCAAGACGGTCTGATTCGCCAGCCATGGGATTCCATTCCCTATATTCAAAACGTCGCTGCGTGGCTGGTACCGTAACCAGTTACTGTTCGATGAACGAGAAATCGCTGAACACCACGGCACGAAGTACAGGTTTTCCGAAAAGGGCATTACTTTTCTCTAAAATCCGTCGTTTGATCAACCCCAAACCAGGGTCATTGAGGTCGGTAAGGTCGGCATTTCTGATTTCGTAAAGCACCTGATCGCGAAACCGGTGCGTGTTGCGTTCGAAGAGTGAAGTTGTCTCGGACGCATCATTTTCGACAACCGTACCATACAAATGGAAGTCAATCCGAAGTGCCACACTGGAATCTGACTGGCTGGCCGTGACGCTGTATTGTCCCAGGTCGATCTCCATTACCGGATTTTTTTCTTTTTTCTGTTCTTCCGATCCTGCCAAGACCGCTGGCAGCTCTTTGGCCATTTTGTCTTTTGCTAGCTGCGCCACCTGGTCGGCGCTCGGAATCAAACAATAAGCAGCCACGACTTCCACCAAGACTACGATGGACATGAATCCGACGATCATCAATTTGCTGCCCAGCGAACCACCCGATTTTTTTTCAGGTTTCTCGGCTGCTCCGGTTTGATTTTCTTTGTCGGTCATTGCTCAGGTACCTTCCAACGGGATGTCAGTCTTTCGACGATATCTTTCTCACTGAAAAAGGGTAGCACGCGCTGGACATTAGGTCGGCTAACCATCACGTTGGTTTCCGCCGGGTATTCTGGTTGTGACGGCTGCTTCCCTTACAATCTATGCAGGCGG
>JANNPR010000006.1:0-3363 GCA_031400345.1 Planctomycetota bacterium
ATGCGGATATTTTTTCCATCAACATAATTTTTTATTTCTTCCAGTTTCCCTTTACCAACAAATGTCCGGCTATCTGGATGTTGCAGCTTTTGTGTAAAACGTTTGACGGTTACAGCACCGGCAGTTTCGGCAACCGCGAGCGATCCGATCCCTTCGTTCCAGGCGCCATGATCGAAAGATATGGACTGCGACAGGGGGTCATGGTTCGGGGGATGGTCCAGCACTTCCGTCGTCAACAAGGCCCACGGCTACGCGAGATCCAAGAAGTCGACGGAATGGCCCCAGATGAGTACGTCAACGTTAAAACGTTCGACTCCTTGGATCTCGCGTAGCCGTGGGCCTTGTTGGCGACGGAAGTGCTGGACCATCCCGCGAACCATGACCCCCTGTCGCAGTCCATATCTTTCGATCATCGCCCCTGGAACGAAGGGATCGGATCGCTCGCGGTTGTAGTTGTTTTCGGGACTCCGAAGGAATCCATAGCCGTTGGGATGCATTTCCAACAGTCCGGTCCCAGACTCGAGAGGTGCTTCGCCACCTTCGGGCGATTCGGCTTCTCCCGCAGGATAATCGCGAGACGGTGGAACACGTTGCCGCCGCATGGGTGGACCCCCGCCCCCGCCCCCACCACCGCCCCCACCGCCGGAACGCGGTTGTTGGCGATACCGTGAACGCCCGTTCGAGTTAGGGTTGGGGCCACCTCCGCCTCCGCCCCCACCACCACCGCCGCCGCCGCCGCCGGAGCGCGACCGAAATCGTCTTTTCGCCATAAATACTGATAACCAAAAGAGGGCCGTGGCCCCCTCGAGCACACGGAAACCAAAAGGAACACAAACCTACTTGCCCATTCCTTGACATAAGACCGAATAACAAAACCAGGCGGCAACCGGAACCTGCCAAATCGCAAGTTTCCGCAAGTCGCGAAGCAGCCGCTCACATCAGCATGGATCGATCATGACGGTGAGTGAATTTGCCGCAATCTTTCAGTGAGCTAGGTCGTTAGGTCCCGTTGCCTAAAGCAACCCATAGTCCAACCACGCCCTCACTGCCGCGCAAGCGAGTCCTTCCGTGTACTTTCCTCGCTCGCAAATCAACTTATTTAGTCCCGGGTTAGGCGCCCGTAAATGCCGACAGGCATAACGCCGCCGACAGACAACTATGTCCGAGTCTGTTTGTCATTGCTGGATGTCCAGCAGATCTGCACCAACCCGTGTACGCACAACAGGGAAAAACTGCTGTCTGCGGCTCAACTTGCCGGTACCCAATTCGGATAACGAAAAGTATATGACTGAGAGACCAATGCACAGCGACCGTTTAGTTCACGGCTAAACTTGTGCGAAAGCGAGAAGCTTATTTTTGACTCCCCGGAAATGGCCTTCGTGCCAAGAGTGAAAGCTCAATGCGGGGTGCCCAATGATACTTCTCGTCTGGGCTCAGCAGCGACTGCGCGCTTTTCAATAGAAGCTTGTTCTTAGGGGAATATTACTTCCGTTTGAGTTTGTGTCAAGCGGCGGTCCAATGACTTTGTTGAACCTAATCGGATTTGTCAGAGCTTACCAACCTTTCATTGGATCACTTAGATTATCCGTTCTGATCGCGAGTTTAACTTCCCGAGTCAACAAAGGGAAGGCTAGTTGCTTTACTAAATTACCTAATAGGCTCACGAGACCGAACTCGCCGGGCGTTGAGCATAATCCGGATTACCCGTAAAATCTGCCCGTTCCGCAAAAATACATTGTTGTCACCGGGAGCGTCTTTGTTTATGGAACGTACGTTAGTCCTGCTTAAACCGGATTGCGTTCAACGCCGTCTGATGGGTCGGCTCATTAGTCGATTTGAAGATAAAGGGCTAAACCTGATCGCTATGCGATTGATTCAGGTTTCTCCCGACCTCGCAAAAAGACACTACGCAGAACATGTTCAGAAGCCCTTTTATCCAGGCCTGGAAAAATTCATCACGGGAGGCCCCACCTTGGCCATCATCGTGGAAGGACTCGAAGCCATTCGAGTCGTGCGTGACCTGTTGGGACCTACCAGTGGCCTAAAGGCTCCTGCCGGAACCATTCGCGGCGACTTCAGTAGTAGTCGCCAAATGAATCTCGTTCACGCATCCGATGGACCCGAATCCGCTCAACGAGAGATCGAGTTGTACTTCAAATCCGATGAAATATGCTCGTATACGCCCACCTTAGAACCATGGCTCAAGGCCAGTGAGGAAAATTAGTGGTCAGTGGTTAGTGGTCAGTGGTCAGCCGTCAGTATTTAGTATGAATTCATTGCTCGTGCCACGCCTCGAAATTGTTGAAGTTCATTATTTCCTACTCTTCTCCACTAACCACCAACCACTCATCACCAACCACTACCGCTAGTACCTTGCTCCGACCGCTTGCGGTAAGCGGGCGCCATCGCGCAGTGCTGCCGCAGTAGCCTTGATAATTGTCGCTGCCTTGTGGACGTCCTTCTGGCTGACATCCAAATGGGTCACAGCGCGAACCTGATGCAGTCCGATGGACAGCATCGTCACACCATTTTCCGCCAGCGCCGTGACGAATTGTTGTGCTGTTCCCATCCTAGCGTCAACTCGAAAGATCACGATATTCGTATCCACAGTTGTCGGCGTAAGCGATAAACCTTCGACCTCACGAATGGCTGTCGCCAGTACCTGCGCATGGTCATGATCGTCCGCAAGACGCTCTCGATGATGCTCCAAACCATACAACGCTCCAGCGGCAATGACACCGGCTTGCCGCATGGCTCCACCAAATAGCTTACGATGTCGCCGCGCTTCTTTGATCAGATCGCGAGGGCCTGCCAAGGCGGACCCTACTGGGGCACCAAGTCCTTTGCTAAAACAAACACTTACCGTCTCGAAATGACTGGCCCAGAGTTCGGCTGGAATGCCGGTAGCTACCACAGCGTTAAAAAGGCGAGCGCCGTCCAGATGAGTCCGCAGTCCGTTCGCATGAGCCCATTCGCAGATGTCCACCACCGTCTGGTAGGGTTGGACTCGCCCCGCTCCCCGGTTATGCGTGTTTTCCAAACAGACCAACCGCGTTCGAACAAGGTGATCATTGTCCGGTCGAATCAGACCTGTAAGCTGATCTAACCGCATCACACCAAATTCGCCCTCCACGGTACGTGCGGCCACGCCGCTCAATTGGGCATAGGCAGCCTGTTCGTAGTTGTAGATGTGGCAGCCAGCGTCACAGATGAACTCATCGCCGGGTTTGCAATGGATGCGAACTGCGACTTGGTTCGTCATAGTTCCCGACGGCATGAAGATTGACGCTTCCTTCCCTAAAATCTCGGCCGTTCGCTGTTGTAACCGTTCCACTGTAGGATCCACGCCAAGTACGTCATCAC
>JANNPR010000070.1:0-4999 GCA_031400345.1 Planctomycetota bacterium
TGCTAAGATGGACCGGATCGCGGCGGCAGTGTGGCTTGTCGAACTGAATTTGTAGCAAGCCGACGGAGCATTCTTCAAACGCGGCTTCGCAATAACAGAGGTAATAGTTCCACAACCGGACGAACTCATCGGAATACCCCAGTCGGCGCACCTCATCGAGCCGCAAATGAAAGGTCTGACGCCAACGTCGCAACGTTTCTGCGTAATGCGGAGCGAAATCCTCGGCATTTACAAATCGTAAGTCCGTCGCACGGCCCACGGAACCTAGTATGGCACCGAGCGATGGCAGACATCCGCCTGGGAAGACATAGCGCTGAATAAAGTCGACGGATTTCAGGTATTGATCGTAGCCGCGCTCGGGCATCACGATCGCCTGTAAAACCAGCGAGCCTGCAGGCCGTATCAATTTGCTGCACTGGCGGAAATACTGATCCAGCTGTCGGTGACCAACGGCTTCGATCATTTCAATGGATACTAGCTTGTCAAACTGACCGCTCAAGTCGCGGTAGTCCTGCTGCAGTAAAGTGATTCGATCCGACAGCCCCGCATCGCTAATTCGTTGCTGTGCCACATCGAACTGTTCCCGCGAAATCGTCGTCGTTGTCACTCGGCAGCCGTAGTTCTTAGCCGCGTGTATCGCGAAGCCGCCCCAACCGGAACCAATTTCCAAAACTTCATCCGAGGACTGCAGTTCCAGCATGCGGCAGACACGATCGAACTTCTCCGTGGACGCATCGCGCAGCGATGACCCTGGCCCGGGAAAGATCCCGCTGGAGTAAGCCATCGTTTCATCCAGCCAGAGCTGATAGAAATCGTTTCCCAAGTCGTAATGAGCTGCAATGTTGCGGCGACTTCCGCTGCGAGTGTTCGCGTGCCACCAGTGAAAGAGGCGATGCCCGAAACTAGCGAGCCTCGCAAATCCACCGTCAAGTTGGTCCGTGGAATCCCGATTCCGTGCGAAAATCCGAAACAGACTCGTCAAATCGTCGCAATCCCAATCGCCGCGCAGATACGACTCGGCGACAGACAGCGTTCCGCCTAGCACGGCATGGCGAAAAAACCGCGGGCGATGCACCCGCAAATTGGCATGCAAATCCGCTGACTCCCCAAGCGACGAGGATCCGCTCCCGTCCTCCAATGTAATCTCTCCACGACGCAGCCCGGCGAGCTGCCTTACCACAAATCCTCGGGCCAGTCGATCTAAGACAAACGGTACGGGAACTGACGGATTGACTGCCGACACGTTGCTCATAAACGGACTCCCTGCATTTCTCGAGTTTCGGCTCGATCATTTGAGATAAGCGAGTCAATTAGAAAAGTTTTGTTCGGCAACGGGGTGCCGTGGGTCGTTGAGAATTGCGGATGCGGCACGTATGGCACTCCCTTTCGCCACAGCCGAAACGCTTGCCAATAGATTCCCACGAAGATTTGGGCCGTCATGGCCGGATAACGGTAGAGTGCGCGAGCCAACTCGCGACCGTTCAGCGGGCGACGGCGGAGCTGTAGCGTCGCATTGAACACCGCGCCCCGATTTGCGACTTCTCGTGGGTGGTTCTCGATGTTAACGGTCAGCGATGGGCCCGGCATGCTCAGCCTGAATTCATAATCGAATTCAATGCTCAGAAACGGTGACACGTGAAAGTCCTTCGCCGCTCGCAATGCGATTACTTCCGACCGCGCATCACCCGAGCCTGTCTCACCAGAACGGACGTCGAGTACATAACAATGCTGCTCGCCCCACGGGGTGTTATTCACCTCGGCCACTACGAACTCGACCTGTTCATGGCAGTCGAAGCAGTAATACAAGCTGATGGGATTCATCGCGAAGCCGAAGTAGCGAAAGTGCGTAAGCAACCGAATCGGACCGTTGGGCCGGCTTAGCCCGCGAGCGGCGACCAAATCGCGAATGGAGTCCGCGAGCGGCTGATCCGCCTTTCCGAAATGGTCGCGGCGTCGAAACCAGGCTAGGTTCGGACGGTTGCTCGACCAAAGCCAGCGGCCGTTGAAAAGGCCAGATAATTCGTCCAAATCCACATATAGCAGGAATAATGGATAGCGAAATTCGTGGGTCACCGGAGTAAATCGCCGATGTCGAACCTCGCCTTCATAGATGCAGCTTTGACCGCTCATTCGGCGACTCCCGCGAATGCGCGGCGCGACGCTCCAATTCGCGCTTCAAGGCACCGAAGGTAGTGCGGCTTCGATCGAATCGCGTTGACGACGGCATTCGCACTGACAACGCCGTCTTCGTGAAAGCCGTTTCTCCAGTAAGCCCCGCAAAACGAAGTGCGATTCGAATCGAGCAATTCGGCGTGGCGAGCCTGAGCCGCCCCGCGCTGTGTCGTGAATACCGGATGATGGTATTCGAACCGCCGCAACACCTGATCTGGAGCAATCCGAGATTCATCATTGAGGGTCAGACAGAATGTGTGGCGCGAGCGGATCCCCTGTAAGATGTTCATGTTGTAAGTCACGCTGGCATGCGCCGAAGCATCGCCACTCAGCCGGTAATTCCAGCTTGCCCACGCACGTCGGATACGCGGCAACAACGAAATGTCCGTGTGCAATACCGCCACGTTCCGCTCGTAGGGAAACGCGGGCAGGACTTCACGTTCAGTCGTCGTCGCATCGCGGGCCAGAATTCGCAAAGCCTGATCGCTATGGCAAGCGAAGATTACGTGGTCGAACGACTCGGACTCGCCGCCGCGCGGCTGAACCAGGACTCGGTCCTCAAGCCGACGAACGCTTTGCACCGGAGTTCGCAATCGAATACGATCTCGAAAGCCAAGCGTGATCGCTTGTACATAAGTTCTTGATCCGCCGTCGACAACTCGCCACGTCGGTCGCCGCGTGATACTGAGCAAACCGTGGTTGTAGTAGAAGTCCACGATGAACCGAATCGGAAACTGCGAAAAAACTCCTGTCGGGCACGACCAGATCGCTGCACCCATCGGCAGTAAGTATTGTTCGGCGAATGCCCGCGAGTAGCCGTGTCGCAGTAAGAACTCGCCAACGGTTGTCCCGTCATCGAGTCCGGCGACTAGCCGCTGGGACTCACGATTGAACCGCAGAATGTCCAACAGCATCCGATAGAAGCTCGGTCGCAGCAGGTTGCGACTTTGAGCGAACAAGGTACGAAGCGAATGACCGTTGTATTCCAGCCCAGTTCGTTCGTCGCTCACGCTGAAGCTCATTGTCGTCGGCCGCGATGCCACGCTCAATTCTTCCAGCAACCCAGTGAAGTTCGGATATGTCCAATCGTTGAAAACGATGAAGCCGGTGTCGATCGCGTGCCGCTCGCCATCGAGTTCCACATCGACCGTGTTCGTATGCCCGCCAGCGTAATTATTGGCTTCGAAGACCATGACGTGGTGATCGGGGTCTAGCCGATATGCCGCCACTAATCCCGAAATCCCGGAGCCGATGATAGCTATTTTCATTTTTTTCTCACCAGAAGACTTCGATATCCCATTTATGGCCGGCTTAAGTCGCCAAGGGGAAATCCGGCGGTCTCCATCTCCATGAATATGACTCGCAGTGAGTAGCCTTCGACAAACCGTTAAATCGTTCAAATCGTGCATTGAATGGTATTGGAGATTAGCAGTCGATGCAAGCGCAGGTGGGACTTGTTTGATAAAAATCGTTTATCATTTATAGTGAATTCACCTAAATTCCTGGGGCATACTAGAACGCAGCGGCACTCGACAGCGATTTAGAAATACGATACAATTCGTCCAAATCATTCCATGATGATGGTTGTTGCCAATGGAAAAATTTCCCGAACTCGTCTCTCCCAAGCAAGTGGCTCGAGCCATCGGCGTTAGCGAATCGTCGCTAAAGCGTTGGTGCGATCAGGGACTGATCAAGACGGTTCGCACCGCCGGAGGGCACCGCAAAATGGCAATCGCTGAGGTTCTACGTTTCGTCCGTGAGCACAATCAAACGCTAATTTCGCCCGAGATTTTGGGACTGCCACCGGTTAGTGATCATGCCGCCGGTGGTTTGACTCGCGGTTCGCCGCGACTTGTGGAAGCGTTGTTGGCAGGAGACGAGCTGCTGGCTCGACAGATCGTGTTCGACCTTTATCTGGCCAAACACTCGCTGAGCGTCATCTTCGACGAGGTGATCGCGGCGGCATTTCGGGAGATTGGGAGCCTCTGGGCGTGCAATGTCGCCGACGTCTATCAGGAACGTCGCGGGTGCGAGATCACCCAGCGCATTATGTTCGATATTCGGCGAGTTCAAGAAGTGCCGGAGAAAAACTGGTTAGCGATCGGTGGGACGATCTCGGGCGACCCGTATGCTTTACCATCGGCGATGGCTGAGCAGGTCCTCCGCGAGTTTGGGTTTTCCGCGACCTCGCTAGGGACTTCGATTCCGGTTCCGTCACTGATAAAAGCCGTGCAAGATACGCAACCGAAGCTGTTCTGGTTAAGCGTTTCGCACCTTCGCGAGGGGCTCGACTTTGCCAGCGAGTTCGCGCCACTTTCGCAAGCCTGCGCCGCCGCGGGCTCGGCGCTCGTCGTTGGCGGCCGAGCGCTGACAGAGGATTTACGGCAGCGTATGACTTATTCGGCCTACTGTGACACAATGCAGCACTTGGAGGGGTTCGCGAAAATGCTGAGCCGCACGTTGCGGCATGCCGAGAAGAATTCCTCGCTTGAATCGCAGTCAGCCACGAAATCCGCGATTATCAATCGTCCGAAACGCAAAGAGACAAAACTTGACTAGGGCGCACTTTTAGGTGCCGCTCGGCGAGACCCCCGACGTTGGGAGAACCAAGCAATGACGAATGCGACTTCAGTAGTACTTGTCCCATCGCCCGACCGCGAGCGTGATGGCAACGTACCGACGCCGGACCTCCGCGACAAGCCGGATTGGCTACGGTTGGGCGCGTTGTTGGTTATGCACGCCGGCTGTCTGGTCGTCTTGTGGGTTGGCTGGAGCTGGACGGCCATTGGACTAGCAATGCTGTTGTATCTAACGAGAGCGTTCGGGT
>JANNPR010000012.1:0-3018 GCA_031400345.1 Planctomycetota bacterium
TGAAGCACACCTGAAGGCCAATCGAATTCCCTGGCCACAGGTTTACGAAATGGGCGATATAGAAGGAAGGCGTGGAATGGAGGGAAGGCTTGCCGTCGAAATGGGCATCTTCACCCTGCCGACAATGCTACTGATCGATCGACAGGGTCGAGTGGCAAACCGCAACATCACGGCGGGCGAATTAGAGGTCGAGCTCACCAAGTTACTGAAGTAGACTGCCAGGATAGTTACTCAATCGTGAGGTACTCGCGAAGGAAACTGCGGTAATGCTCTCGCTTGCCGTTCAGCTTGAATGAGGTAACTTCTGAGCAAAGGTTTGTAACCTTTACAATCGAGTGAAAAAAACGTTTAGTCGTGTCGCAGTTCATCCGGACCTGATGTCGGGATATTAATTCAGGATTCTACCGAAAAGAACTGCCCAATCGCGCTGGTTTACAACAATCTGGGTCGATTCGCGCCTGTGGATCGGATCCCATGGCACAGGAATCGCAAATCTAGCGGACATTCACACACGGTTGCGCAGGAAGCGCTCCTCATGAATTGGACGCTGGAGATAGCGATGCCCACGATTTCCGAAACATGGATGTTAGTTATGGTCGTGATGTTACACTTGATTGGTTTGGCTTCTGCGGCAGCCGCGAGAATCCACGCCGCCAATGCTAGCGGGATACGTCACAATTTCTTCTACTGCACTTTGCTTGGTGTGGGGCTCTATGCCATGTTGGCGTTCATGGCCAGTAGCGGCCTATGGCTACCTAGCAGCGCCACATTCTCCTTGATGGTGCTGGGCGCAACTTTCGACACGTCGGGACGATTAACGACTCGAACATTTACGCAATTCTGATAGAGCGAATGATAGGGACGCGCCGTCTTCGTTTAACACCGAGCCGCAGGCGACGGATGACACGACCGATGGCAGCTTGATTCGCCGCTTGTATTCGTATGTCAGCAACGCCGTCGCTTGCGGCTCGGGGGTTAAACGCCCGACTTCTCCCAATCGGCAAAGTCTAACGCCACGTTCGGTAAAATCGAAAAAAACTTACCATTCGGCATAGTCGCTTACCGACAATCATTATTAGGCAGACCATCAACCGCCAATGTTGAGCGGGGGGGTTCACGGGCGACTCTCTGTGTCCGATACCTATACCGCCTCGCACTTGACGTGCTTGACTGCCGGCAAGTTTCTAGCTTTCCATCATTTACTGTCAAGCGACGCCGCCAGAATATTGCCCATCCGTCGGAACGCACCCAGTACCACCGTCGGCGGGAGACTGCGGGTCAGTGAGCGCAACGGAAATTTACCTCAGGAGGGGGACCATGCGACGACTAGCTTTTCGACTCGCGATTGCTACCATCGCGGCAATCGCGCCGATCTGGGCGCAAGCTGACGACCAGCAGATCGCCCACGCGATTGCTTCAAAACTAAAAGAAGAAAAAGATGCCGGAAATCTTAAAGGGTTCGACATCGATCTGCAGGTCGAAGACGGCCAAGTCTGGCTCAAAGGATTCGTCTCTACGACCGAGCAACATACGCTTGCAATCGATTCTGCCCGATACGCGGAAGGTGTTCGCAGGGTCGTCAACGAGCTGAAGGTTCGCGAGAACAACAGCGAGTCCAAAAACGTACAGGCTGGCTTCCAAAGTAGAGCCAAGAAGATTGGCCAGCCCAAGGAAATCGTCGAAGGCGATTGGGCTTCGGACGATGAACAAGCAGAACTGACGCCGGTATTAGTGGAAACCGCAAAAAAGGCGATCCGACATGCACAACCCGCAGCTGATGTGACGGATGATGAGTCGTCTGAAGTCGCTAGCCAGGTTATCGAAGAGATTCAGCGGCTAAAGAAGACCGGCAAGTTGAAGAAATTTGGTATCGACCTCGAAGTGGACAGCGGCATAGTCACCTTGACTGGCTCCGTTGCATCCACCGCGCAGCGAAAACTGGTAATCGATCGAGTACGCCGCATCGAAGGAGTCGAGAAAATCATCGACGAGCTCACCATTTCGGGTACCACGAAGGAACGCAGGGCATCCGCGGTACCTGCCGAATTGCCTTCGGATCATGTGCATATCACTCCAACTGCGACACTGGTAACGGAACGACCTTCCCCGGCCTCGTCCAGCAACAACGCCATGGATATCGTGCAGGAGATTGTGCAACGGCTGGAGCAAAAGAAAGGCGAAGGCGTGTTACGCGGTTTTGACGTCGACGTGCGCTGTGACAACGGATCGGTACTGCTAACTGGAACCGTACCGTCGGCAGATCAGCAGGCTGCGGTACTAGACGTTGCCCGTCGCGTACCTGGCGTTACCCAAGTTGTGAACAACCTGGCGATCGCCGGTATCCAAATTCCGGCTGCCCTGGCATCCTATCCGAATGGGGCGACCATCCAAGTCGCTCCCGCACAAATCGTGGCCGGTGGCAATCAGGTCCAATTCAATCAGGTTCCATTAGCATTCGCGCCGGCTCGGATGGCCGGACATAATGGAATGGTAGCCGCGCAACCAGCCATTCATTCAGGTAGTCCCGTACCCATGCAAACGACTGGCTATGGAATCGCTCCGGCGCGGTTCGATCATCCTCAGATGCCTGGTTACGCCTGGCCGAGTTACGCATCGCATCCGAACTACGCCGCGGTTACCTATCCTAAGCAATACTCCGCAACCGCATGGCCGTACATCGGACCCTTTTATCCTTATCCCCAAGTACCGCTTGGCTGGCGCAAGGTGTCTTTGGAGTGGGATGACGGCTTCTGGCAGCTCGACTTCAAAGATCGTTAATAGCGGATAATGTCGCATGACACTGAGGCCCTCTCGGGGCAACCCGAAGAGGGCCTTCGCTTTTCTTGTCCTTAGAAACACTTGCGATTCGGCGACGGACGAGTAGAACGTTTTTCGCACGAGCAATTTGGGGGCGAGGGGGCAAGACAATGCGGTGTTACGCTTGTCCAGCCCCTAGAAGTCGGCATCGGACCGTTCCGTGCTTACGCCGCTGTGCGATGCGCGGGGGACTGACAAAGG
>JANNPR010000072.1:0-3481 GCA_031400345.1 Planctomycetota bacterium
GATCCTCTTTAACCATGTTGAGAATGATCTCTTCACTGGCCAAAATCCGCAGGTATTCGTTGATCTCCGACAGCAATGCGCGGTGCTCATCGCTGAGTTTCTCTTGCTCTAAATTGACGAGTTGACCGAGCGTCATCCGCAGGATCGCATCACTTTGAATTGCCGTTAACGTGTAGAATTCGGCCATTCCGCGCTGCATTTGAAAGTGCTTGTATCCCTCTGGGCCTAGGGCACGTTCCATCATGGGAGCTGGGCATGAAACTCCCATCAATCCGACTTTGGCCTCTGCTTGAGTACCCGACGATCGAATGACCCGAATGATCTCTTCGATATTGGCTAGTGCCAGCAGAAGCCCTTCGACGGTATGTGTCCGCTTACGCGCTCGAGTAAGCAAAAATTGAGTGCGCCGACGGATCACCGTGACGCGGTGGCGAATGAACTCTTCCAGTAAGCGTTTGAAGCTCAGCTCGCGAGGCTTGCCGTCGACCAGGGCCAGAAAGATCAACGATACCGATTCTTGTAGCGGCGAGAGAGCATACAGTTGGTTTAGCACCACTTCGGGATCGGCATCCCGCTTGAGGTCAATGACCAGCCGAACGGGATCCCGCAGATCACTCTCGTCGCGAATCCCAGAGATACCCTTGATGCGATCGCCATTGACCAGATCGGCAATTCGTTCAATGACGCGATCACGGGCCTGCTGATAAGGAACCTCGGAAACAATAATCCGGTTTCGCTTTTGGTGCTCTTCAATGCGCGCTCGAGCTCGCAGTACGATCATTCCGCGGCCGGTATGGTATCCGCGGCGAATGCCGCTATAACCACAGATGATACCGCCCGTGGGAAAATCGGGGCCCGGTACGATTTCCAATAGCTCATCGATCGAAACGTCCGGTTGGTCGATCACCCGAATCAGCGCATCACATACTTCCTCCAAATTATGCGGCGGTAAGGACGTCGCCATACCAACCGCGATGCCCTGCGCACCGTTGACTAGCAGGTTCGGAAACCTGGAGGGCAATACCGTGGGCTCCTCGCGGGCTTCGTCGTACGTGGGGACGTAGTCAACGGTATCCAGCTTGAGATCATCTAGCAACAGTGCGGCGATCGGCGACAAGCGGGCTTCCGTATACCGCATCGCCGCCGGTGGCAATCCAGCGATCGATCCGAAATTGCCCTGTTTATCGATCAGGACGTGCCGCATGTTCCAATCCTGAGCCATGCGGACCAGCGTGGGATAGATGACGCTCTCACCGTGCGGATGATAATTGCCGCTTGTATCGCCCGAAATCTTCGCGCATTTCACTCGCGACGATCCCGGAGTGAGATTCAAATCGTTCATCGCCACTAGGATGCGGCGCTGCGATGGTTTCAACCCGTCGCGAACATCCGGCAAAGCGCGACTGACAATCACGCTCATCGCATACGTGAGATAGCTTTCTTTGAGTTCTTGCTCAATCGGCAAATCGATGATGCGACCGTTTGGGTCCGGAGGAACTGGATCGTCGGGACCACCGGGCGGGTTGGAATCAGTCGACAACAGCGAGTCCTTTCACGAGGAATCCGAGGCTTATTCCGTAGGGCAGCGACTTAGGCCGTCAGGATGCACAAAATCGGCCGAAAAACCGGAGATTTCGACCGACCTAACGTTCGCCAGAGTCTACCATTTTATGACTCTGGCAACAACGCCCCTAAAGCGTCGAGCCAGCGTGACAAATGACGGCCCAATAAGAGTTTAAGACGAAGTGAGTCGGCAGTTAAGACCGACGGAAAGGCAACGCTGATCCCCGCTAATTGACCTGATGGGATTCAGGGTAGACCATAAATAACGTTCGCGGGTATTCGTTCTGGCCGGTTACGGCGCGCATGCGCTAGCAGCAACGGCACATCTACACCACGGCATTAGGGAAGTGTACGTGCTCGTGGCGACTTGCGGATGGTAACTGAGCGACACTGGATCTAATCGGTGTCGATCAGTGGAGATCCGTGTTCCCGCTCCGTTCTTTTTAACTGTTGTACGAAGATGTATCCGAATCCGTGAACGGTTCCCCCTAATTCACCCACTTTTCACTGCCGACTGCCGACTGCCGACTGCCGACTGTTTCACTCCGTTTCGCGGGCGGTTGTTTCTACGCAAATCCAGGTTAACCGGCCGAGGAGTCGGAAATACGTCATGGCAAAAAATACCGTCCCAACCGCTGCCAGGTATCCGACAAAGAAACCCGTTACTGCTAGACAAAAAACCCCGATCGCAACCAACACGCAAGCCCCCGCACTGAGCATATAGAAGGTCAACCAAGCCCTCGGCACTTGGTTTAGCGTGCGCCGTATCGATCGCGACACCGGAAAAAACGGCGATTGATTTTCCAAGCCAGAAAGCAGAATGAACGGGAACAGAACATAGGTGCTCAGCCCCACCAAACTCAGCAATACCCAAATTGACGCGCCGACAAACATCGCCGACTGGCCGAGGAGATAGCCAGGCATCGAACTATAGAACAAACTTGCACCGACATAAAACGCATCGAAAATAATATCGGAAAAATTCATGCCTGGCCAACTCTCAATCAAATCCTTTCCCTCAGACGTATCCCGTAGAATGGCAAGAAAGTTTGCCGAGCCGAAGATGAATAACCCAATACCGACTAAAGCACATCCAACAAACATCATCATGCAAATGAAAGCGGTAACCGGGCTGTCGGTCCCAAAT
This sequence comes from Planctomycetota bacterium, assembly GCA_031400345.1. Classification (GTDB taxonomy): domain Bacteria; phylum Planctomycetota; class Planctomycetia; order Pirellulales; family Pirellulaceae; genus JANNPR01. The sequence goes on from JANNPR010000072.1 coordinate 2,711, forward strand.
AGAGCTAGAGCTTGTGACGCCAAATTCACTTCTAACGCGAGTAACAGGGCCAATCCAACCAAGGCCGTTAATGCGTGAGACTCAGCCAGAAAGGCGAATAGACGGTGGGTAAAGGGATGGATTGGTAGCAGCGGCGTTTCTCGCTCGATTTGTTCGGTTTCGGCCCTAGCCTTCGACATCCATTCATCCGCCAAGTCGCGATGAACATGCTGGGGAAAACTTGTCTCGTTCGCTTCGAGATGTGAAGAAGTCCCGGGAAGTGTTTCGGTAGGCAACGATTCGTCCGTGAAACCCGATGGGTCACCTTGGATGCGTAGCTCATCATCGCCTACTACCGGCGTGCTAGAACGACGGCGCATCTTGGACGGCGGAGGCTGTCGAATAGCAAACTCCGAAAAGCAGTCTGGGCATTTCATCCGGTCTCCGATTTGGTCGGTCGTTGCCTCCAAACGCGTTCCGCACAGCGGACACACCAAAGTGAACTCGAAAATCTCGGCGCCCGCTTCGCTCGTAGAAAACGGTAGGGCATCGTCGTTGCCGGCGGTCTTGGGCTGGACGGCTGGAACGTTAGCAAAACCGTCGTCGTTTATCGACGCTGCCTGCGAGAATTCGTCCGACGAAGCGGGACCAGGAAATATTTCGTCCAGATTGAGATTTGGTCCGTCCGAGGAATTCATGTTTGGGTCACCTGTCGAGTCAGGAAACACATTCCATTCTTCCGGCGAGGCGGCCGGTTGAGAGACTACAAATTCCTCCAGACAGTCTCCGCAA
>JANNPR010000103.1:0-2003 GCA_031400345.1 Planctomycetota bacterium
TTCCACCGAGATGCAGTCCCGCAGCGAGGGGCCAAGCTTCGCCCTCGCGGCAAACGCGTATTAACTTCAATGCCCGAGACGCCTCCAAAGTAGCTTCCCATTTCCCCAATGTTGAATCGGGAACCCAAACTACGTGCGTTATGGCCAGGGCTTCAAGCACGCTAACAATTTCGGAATTGGTGAACACGGATGGGATTCGGGTGGGAAGTATGAGTTGTGTCGGGTTATTTAAGCCTGAAGCGCGAGCGAAGGAAATCGCGGTAAGGCCTTCGCTTGCGCTTTTTGATGTTGCGATTTTGCCACGAAGTGGCGTTCGTGGGTAGTTAGGGGCGAAAGCCCCTGGTTCATGTGCGCGACATAAATCAAGCCTCGGATAGGCAATGAGTATAGTCGAAAAAGACGAGGACCGCACCTTTGCCCGGGCACTACGCCCAATACCATTGTTAATGCGGACTGCTCTCAGCCCGGAGGGCGGCATGTAATAGCCAGGGGCTTCCGCCCAGACTTTTGAAGCTGTCATTTTCGTGCTAGCCCGCATTTCTCACCAGTGGTTGAAGCCTGAAGCGCAAGCGAAGGGCTACACGGACGATCCTTCGCTTGCGCGTCAGGCTTCAATAAAACATGCTGTACCGATTTGCTACCGGCTTGTGAGAAGTGCGTGCTAGTAGTTGGCTGCTATCGGAGCAGGAGTTGATTTTGCATTGCATGACGTAAGACTTCTTTGCACTTTTTCACCGCAAGGAGATTTACTCATGGTGTTCGACGAAGTTTTTCAACCGTTCATTGAGGAAAGTTCCGTTAGTGTCATGTTTCGTGGAACTTTAGAAACGATCTTCAACGCTCAGCGGCTCGATCAGTTGTTCGAGGCCACGGCTGTCAAGCAATACGCAGGCAATTTGTTGTTTTCCACGTGTGCCGATTTGATGTCACTCGTTGTCCTCACGTCACGGAAGTCGCTCAATGCCGCATATGTGGCCCATAAGAAGCAGCTTTCGGTCTCGGTCAAATCGGTATACGACAAAGTTTCAGGAATCGAAACCGCGGTATCCGAACGGATGGTCTATGAGACGAGCGTCGACTTGGCCGCCGTGGTCGACAAACTCGGCGCCACTATCAAGGGACCGCTCCCTGGTTTTGACGTGCGCATCGTCGACGGTAATCACCTGGCCGGCACTGAGCATCGCTTGGCCGAATTGCGGCGGCTAGGGGCGGCGGCTCTTCCCGGCCAGACGCTGTGTGTGCTTGATCCGCAGCGGCATTTGCTACTCGACGTGGTGACTTGCGAGGACGGTCACACCAATGAACGCATGCTGATTCCGGCCATCCTCGGACTTGTCCGGAAGAAACAATGCTGGATCGCCGACTCCTTGTTCTGCACGATGGACTTCATGTTTGGGATGCAGGAGCGAGGAGCATTTTTCCTGGTGAGACAGCACGGCGGATTGAAAGGGGAACTGCTTGGCAAACGTAAGAAAATAGGTCGCGGCAGCACTGGCATGGTGTACGAGCAAGAATTGTGATCCACAATATTGTGAGCACGGTGAAGGCAGCACTACGTGTCGCCGGCAAGGGCACGTCCGACCAACGCCAACGAATTTCGACGTATTACCTGGCCGATGAAATCGCGGGCGTCAGTCGCGGTATGGCGATTGCTATCCCGGCAGCGTATTGGGAAGAGACATTCGGAATGCTGACGTCGACGCAACTCGCCGCGAAGCTGAAATGGTTAGCATCCAAAGTAGACCTGCAGCAGTTCCAGACGAACAAATGGACTCCAAAGAAACCGCAACCAAAACGTATCAGCGGAAATCGAGGTAACCATGTCTCGACCTTTGAACTACTGAAAGGGCGAGCAGAACGTGATGCCGAAGCTCGCACACCAGCACGAAAATGACAGCTTCAAAAGTCTGGGCTGCCGCCCCTGGCTATTACATGTCGCCCTCCGGGCTGGGAACCCATGTGTCGTCCTACGCGCAAGATAGCAAAGAATTCCTCTTTTCATC
>JANNPR010000014.1:0-4631 GCA_031400345.1 Planctomycetota bacterium
CAAGTCTGGTGATTAAGGTGAGTCAGGATTTTGGAAGTGCGCATATCAAGCAAGATTCGGTTCCGCGACAGACGCTAGCACGCTATGTGACCCATTCAGGACCCAGACCGCAGGCAACTACAGACTCTGGGCGCGATTGACCCGTCCGAACATCGAGTAGATGGGGGGCAATAGAAAGAGATTTAGCAGTGTCGAGGTAATCAGACCACCGAGGATGACGACTGCCATCGGGTACTCAATTTCTTGCCCCGGCAGGTTCCCGTTGATGACGAGTGGTACCAGGGCAAGGCCCGTGGCTAAAGCCGTCATGAGAATTGGCGTTAGTCTTTCTTCGGCGCCACGCAACACCAGATCCTTGCCGAACGACAGGCCTTCTTCCTCTTCCAGGTGTCGAAAATGACTTACTAACATGATGCCATTGCGGGCAGCGATGCCCAGTACGGTTACGAACCCCACAAGCGACCCCAATGAAAGTATTCCTCCTTGCAAGAACGATCCGATGACGCCGCCAACTAATGCAAAGGGGATCGTCAGGAAAACAAGCAGCGTTAATCGCCACGAGCGGAAATCCATGTGCAGGAGCAAGAGGATGCCTAATATCGATAGTCCGGTCAACTCGAAAAGGCGCCGTCGAGATTCCTGTCGAGCAGCATATTCACCGAGAAACTCCGGATGATATTCCTGTTCGAACGGCAGGGCCAATACCCGCTCTTGAATTTCCCTGGCCACGGACCCTAAGTCGCGACCTTGTACATTGCAGGTGACATCGAGCCGACGAGACGCCGCCTCACGTTTAATCTCGTTCGGGGCTGGAACAAAGAATATGTCCGCCACGTCTTTCAGTGGCATCTGGCCGCCGGCGGGTAAATCAATGGAAAGGTCCCGCAGGGCAGCAATGTCACTTCGCAGTTTCGACACTCCGCGGACGACCACATCAAACATCTTTTGATCTTGATAGATCTCGCCGACCTTGGTGCCATTGAGAAGGGTGGCAACGGCATGTCGTACCTGACCATGCGTCAATCCGAATTGGGATGTGGCTTCGGGTCGCAAACGAATCTGTAATTGCGGGACCAGAACCTGCGCTTCAACCTTCAAATTGGTAACACCCGCGACATCGGAAATATGTTCCTTAATCTCCTCTCCTTTAGCCCGAAGCACTCCCAGATCGGGGCCATAGATTCGCACCACGATGGTTGCGCCCGCACCTGATAAGACCTCCTTGATTCGTTCCTTCAGGTAGGTCAGCACATCTCGGTAGATGCCTGGATATCCATCCACGACCTCCTGAATCTTGGCAACGGTTTGCGGTAAATCCACGTCGGGATCTACGCTGATCCAGAGTTCGGTGAAATTGGGTCCCACCACCTCGTCGGCGACTTCGGCGCGTCCGATATGTGATCCAAAGTTTCGTACGCCTGGAATCGCGCGCAGCTCTTGACTTGCTCGAATGGTGATGCGCCGCATGGATTCCAGCGAAGCTCCCGGCTTTTCCACCCAGTGCATTAGAAAATCGGTCTCCTGAAAGTTAGGCAAAAACTCTTCACCTAATCCGGTGACGGCGATCGCCGTTGTGACAAACGTAACAATCACGATCGCCAAGGACCAGCGTGGACGGGCGACTAATGGAGGCAACAGTCTCCCGTAAATTCCCTTCAAAAACGTCGCCAGCGGTGCGTCTTTCGGGCGATGAGTCGCACCTGGCAAGAGGATCAGCGACAGCGCAGGAGTTACCGTGAGAGCTACGAGCAACGATGCCAGGATCGCCAAAATGTAAGCGATCGCCAGAGGACGAAAAAACGCGCCCGCTAATCCTTCCAAGAATAAGATAGGAACGAAGACCAGTGTCACAATCAAACTGGCATACACCACGGCACTCCGAACTTCCATCGACGCGTCCAATACGACTCGGAATGGCGAAAGTGGATGCTCGGCAGTTTGATTTATTTTTAGGCGCCGAAGAATATTCTCCACATCGATGATAGCGTCATCCACGACTTCGCCTAAGGCAATTACCAAACCGGCAATGACCATCGTGTTCATGGTCCCGCCCCAGTAGTGCAGAACCAAAGCAGCAGCGATTAGAGAAAGGGGAATTGCCGTGAGGCTAATCAAGGCGGTTCGCCAATCAAACAGGAACAAGAACAGGATCACTATCACCAGAGCACAACCGATCGCCATGGCGTGTGATAAATTGCGCAAAGATCGTTCGATAAATGTGGCTGGGCGAAAAATCGTAGAATCGATTTCTAGATCCTTTAGACCGGGTCGGAGCGCTTCCAAGGCCAGTTCGACTTTGCGGGTCACCTCTAGAGTATTTCCCCAAGGTTGTTTTTCGACGATGAGCAGCAGGCCTGGGCCATCATTGATGACCGCATCGCCAATCGGAATCGGAAAACTTTCCACAACCTCGGCAACATCACGAATCCGAAGTGGTGCACCGGCCCGGAAATCGACAAGCACCGATCCCAAATCTTCGGCCGTTTCAATTGCGACCATCTGGCGGACTGCCAAACGTTGATTGGGAGTATCAATAAAGCCGCCACCAGCCAGCAGTGTTGCATCGCCAGCAGCCCGCTGCACACTTGCCAGCGTCACGTCGTGTGCCCTCAGCCGTTCTGGGTCAATCAGAATCTGGAATTGTCGATCGCGTTGTCCCCAGATCGCTACGTTTGCGACTCCGGGAATCGCCATCAAATGGGGCCGAATGGTCCACTTTGCCAAAATAGTCATATCCATTTGAGACAGGTTGGGCGAAGTGATCCCGATCTTCATCACGCGGCTCGTGGATGAAAGCGGGGAAAGTATCACGGGAGCGTGCGCCACAGTGGGCAGGCGATTGGCCTCCGTCGTCAATCGTTCCTGCACTAATTGGCGGGCCCTGATCAAATCGGTGCGATCTTGAAAAATCAGTACCACCGAAGATAGACCCAAGACCGATTTGGATCGAATCGTTTTAAGCCAGGGAGTGCCGGTAAGTGCGTGTTCGAGTGGTCGGGTGACCATGCTTTCCACTTCCTCAGTGGAAAGACCGGGCGCTTCGGTCTGGACTTCAACCAGCGGCGGTGCGAATTCGGGAAATACATCCAGGGGTGTCGTTTGCAGCGTTCGAATACCGAACACGATCAGCAACACCGACAATGCCGATACCACGACGCGTAATCGCAATGATGTAGAGACAAGCCAGCTCATATTGCGTTACTTTGCGAATCCAAATTCGGTACCGAACAGTTCCACAGCACCTTCGGCAACAATCATCGAACCGGGAGCTGGCCCACTCTCCAACACCGCATTGGAATCCGCGACGTATCGCACCTGCACCCGGCGACGCACGTAGGTCTGGGGTGCGGTATTCTCGTAGACCCATGTTCCGCCGTGAATGTCATGTAAGACTGCCGACCAGGGGACGACCAATTGTCGATCTCTGTCGAGTTGCTTTAGTCGGACCGCCATTCGTTGGCCAGGCCGCAATATGGCCTCGGGATTGGATAGTTCGTAATACAGGTCCACGGTAGCAGAAAGCGGCGTCGCGGTTGGAGGTGCGGCAATGGGCTTGGCGCTGATTACCGCCGTCGTAGCACTCGGGTCCCTTTGGAGACTCGACACTTGAGCATCCTGGTCAATCGCCAATTTGCTCACGTCTCCAACATAGACAGGAACCTTAATCCACATCGGATCAAAGCGCATGATCTCGAAGAGCGGTGCTGCGGCGGCGACGACTTCGCCTGCTAATGCGCTGTGGCTGCGAACCATCCCCGCGTGCGGTGACTCAATCCTCAGCGGCACTGGTTTTCCTGTTTCTTCTTCGAGGCTGATGCTGTCGACCAGCTTCTTGCGAGACTCGGCTGCCTCAAGCGCCTTTTGGGCGAGCATCATTTGTGCCCGGGCTTCGTCCACAGCGCGAGCGGTTCCCGCTGAATCGCGTAATAGTCGCTCGGCGCGTTCCAAGGCGATTCTTGCCGCCTCGACCTGAATGGCGGCTTGTTGTACCTGACTGTCGGCATCGACACGCATTGTGGCGATGGCGTTCTTGGCCTCCGCCAGACGCAACCGCTCGGCAGGTGTCAATACATCCCGTTCTGGCGAGAGCAAAGGTGTCAGCCAAAAAATCGTTTGCTTCTCGGCTACAAGCGAACCCGCGGTCGGAACCCCCTCCGGCGACGGTTTCGCAAGCGTTCCGCTGAGCGGCGCGGAAATGATAATAGAAGCGCCAGGTGGCAACACGATCTCGCCTCCATAGGCCCGAGTGCGACTCATCATCTGCATCTGAGCAGGAACCGTGGTAATTCCTAACCGTCGTTCTGCCTCCGGTGACAGCTGGATCGTGTTGAGCTGTTCCTCATGTGCAATCGTGGCCACTTTTGCTGGCGGCTGCTTCGCCGAAGAATCGTTGCTATTTGATGAACATCCTGAAATAGCGGAAGTAAATGCCAGTCCCAATATCAGAGATTGAACCTTCGAGTTCATCAATTAAAGGGTCCTAAGTCGGGCAGAACGAAGATCGCTGCCATTCATTCGTTGGCCGGCACGTTTGAAGAGCACTTGATGAACCTTAATTTGGGAATGGCCACTTATCTAGTGCCTAGGGGTGGAGTACCTAGCTGGGTGGCACGCTCTGAGACGCGAGGAAC
>JANNPR010000142.1:0-2935 GCA_031400345.1 Planctomycetota bacterium
ATGCGGACGAACAATCCGCGTTCGGTATGTTCGATTCCGGCTGAAACGCGCTCTTCAACTGCCGGATCCAGAGTCACCACGTGTAGGCATTGCTCGCTATCTTGGTAACGGCTGCAAATCGTGCGGGCCAATCGATGCCGCACATACTCGGTCAGCCAAATCGCGTCTTTCGTTCGCGTGACATGATCGCCGATGGTCTCGAGAATCGTGCCCAGCTGGCGTATGGGAATCTGCTCGCGCAGGAGCATCTGTAGGACTTGCTGCACTTCGGACAGCTTTAGCAAAGACGGCATTAGTTCATCGACGACCGCTGGGGAAGTTTTCTTGAGCTCGTCGATCAGTTTTTTCGTGGCATCGCGAGTAAGTAATTCATCGGCATGCTGACGCACGACTTCCTGCAAGTGCGTGGCCATCACAGAGGACGGCTCGACAACGGTGTAACCCATCATCGCGGCTCGATCCACCAGGCCACTGTCGATCCATACCGCAGGTTGATTGAAGAACGGATCGCGAGTGGCATCACCTGGGATTTTACCATTGGTGAGCGGCGTCTCCATAGCCATGTGTTTATCTGGCCGCACGGAACCTTCCGCAACAATTACGTTCGCAATCTTGATCCGATAGCCAGTCTCATCCAGCTTCATGTTGTCGCGAATTCTTACTTTGGGCAGTACGATGCCGATCTCACTGGCCACACCTTGGCGTACGCCGGTGATACGTGGGAGCAAATCGCCGCCTCGCTTCGGATCGGCTAGGCGAATCAGCGCCACACCGATTTCCATTTCCATGGGATCGATCGTTAGGTAGTCTTCGATTCGCTCTTCCGGCGGCTTGTCCCGTTCGGTCGCAGCGCGAGTCGCAGCCGAAGTAACTTCGGCCTGCTTGCGATCTTGCTGTCGGGTGAGCACGACTGCCAATGAACAACAGCAGCCACCGATTGTCAGCAGCGGAATCGTCGGCAAGTTTGTCAGTACCAAGACTCCCACAAATGCGCCGGACACCATCAGCGCCTGTGGTCGCGAAAACAATTGACGCATGAATTCGACTGGCAAATTCACATTTTGTGAGCTGCGTGTGACCAACAAGCCGGCAGCTAGCGAAATCAACAAGGCAGGAACCTGGCTAACCAAACCGTCACCAATGGTGAGTTTGGTAAACAGCGCTGCCGCTTCGGATAACGTCATACCCGCATCGAGAACCCCGATGAATAAACCACCGACGATATTCACCAAAGTGATCACGATGCCAGCGATCGCATCGCCGCGTACGAATTTACTGGCTCCGTCCATCGCTCCGAAGAAGTCTGCTTGTTGTGTAATCTCGGCGCGGCGGCGCTGAGCTTCGAATTCGTCAATCGTCCCGGCATTTAAGTCCGCATCGACCGCCATTTGCCGGCCTGGCATGCCATCCAAAGCGAATCGCGCTGCGACTTCACTAATGCGCGTGGCACCCTTGGTAATTACCACAAACTGAATCACGACAATGATTACGAAGATGATCAGCCCGACGATGATATTGTCGCCCGCAACGAATTCACCGAAGCTCTTGATTACTCCTCCGGCCGCTAACATGCCATCTTCGCCGGCATGCGTTAGAACCAAACGAGTCGACGCGACATTCAATACCAGCCGGCCCAAAGTTGTGGCCAACAGCAATGAAGGAAAAATACTGAACTCGAGGGGGGTCCGTACGTAAATCGTGGTCAGCAAGACAATCACGGAGACGGTGATATTGATAGACAGCAGCAGGTCCATCAACATCGGCGGCATGGGGATCAGAATTACCAGCACGCTGGCAATCATCCCCACAGGTAAGACCAAGTCTTGCCACCGAGCGAATCGTAACATTAGTTGCTACAAACCAAAGGAATTGAAATGTTGGCCGGCGACGACAGAACGTCTTCACCAGCTGCATTCGAAAGGACAGCTTGAAGAGAGGCGGAGATTACTGAAACCTCATTCTGCGGTCCAGCCCGATTCGCAAAGTTGCTAGCGGCAGGGTGAGGAGGTGAGGAGGTGAACAGGTGAAGAGATATGTCTGGGTGCCACTGGCAGCCGCTGGAGTTCGCTCGGCCGTGAGGAAACGTTTTTTCAGCGGCAAGCCAGTGTGCAGACCAGTTGAGGTGGACCCGCTATCGCCTGGGTGCCACTGGCAGCCGCTGGAGTTCGCTCGGCCGTGAGTTACGTTTTTTCAGCGGCAAGCCAGTGTGCAGACCAGTTGAGTTGGATCCGCTTTCGAGTCTGCCAACAGCACTGGCTGTCCGCCGAACGATGCACTCGTTGGCTATCAAAGCAAACTCCGTCGGCCGCCAGATGGCACACTAGGCTTTACCTCCTTACCTCCTTACCTCCTTACCTCTATTCCTTGGCCCGCCAGGGCAAGGCGGCCATCACGAGGGCTCGAAAATCGCGAATCGGTTCAGGTTGCTCGGCAAAATGGAGCTGGGCGATGGCTACGACGGTCTCCATCTCGCGAGGCGATAAAACGGTGCAGACGGCACCCGCCTCGCGCATCAGCAGAGCATATTCGGAGAGGCTGTACTTCATCACCGCCACAACCCGACAATGGTAAAATCGCTTCACGACGTTGGCCAAACCCAACGCTACCGCCTTCGCATTGGCTTCTGTCAATTCCAGGACAATCAGACTTGCAGGATGGCGTTCGGTCTCCTCCCAGCATTCACTCAAGCTGCGTGTCTCGCAGATGCGTGAGTACCAGTTGTCACCGCGTTTCAAATAGTTCTGGAGCTGAAGTGGCCCGACGCTTGTCACGGATGCGGTAATAGTCCTACGCAATGCGGCAGCCCATTGCCCGTTTCGCTCGCAAACTATGATACGCGCCCGAGACATACCCAAAGGTTGGACTGCCTTTTGAGAAAGAAATCATGGATCCAGCTCGTGATTCAACCATTGTAGATAGGATTCACTTCCAGCGG